>CAZLXS010000065.1:0-1505 GCA_964563735.1 uncultured Candidatus Saccharibacteria bacterium | reverse complement strand
AAAATTCCATTCTTAAAATCAGCAAACGATCCCTCTGGATCAATCTCTTGTGGAAGAATTACTGATCTGGAAAATTTACCCCAGTAACACTCTTGGTAGAAATAGTCTCGATCCTCCACCTTTCTGTTCCGACTCCTCTTGCCTTTAATGCTAATTGAGTCGTTACTAATATGAATATCAAGATCCTCGGGTGCTACTCCAGCCACTGCCGATTCAATCACAATCTCGCTGGGAGTTTGATAGACGTCTATGGTCAGTTGACCCTCTGGTTCAGAATCAAAATCTTCTGGCTCGATAGATTTGCTAACGCTGACTCGTGGTCTCGAGACCACCGATCCGCCAACTTTGGCTAGCTCGATCTCTATTGGCTCCTCTTCGCCACTATCATCAGTTTCTTTGAAAAATGGTTCTTGTTCTTCGCTCATATCCTTATTGTACTCTAAAAAGGATCAGCCCAAAGGTTTTCGTGTGGATAACTAAGAGAGGATAAAACTAAACTGGTTTTCCCTTTAATTTTTCAAAATCGTGCAGAGCCACAAATCCCACAATCGTCACAAAGGCAACTGTATAAAAAAAAGTTTCAGCATGGGTTTTGATTACTAAGATGTTAAAAATTGCATGAATAATTGTGGCAGACATAACTCCCAGAAGAATTAAACTTTTTCGGTTGAATTCTCTAATCGAAATAGCCCAGTAGTAGCCCAAAATTCCAGAAGCCAAAGTGTGAAGAAGGGTGGCTCCAATAAAGCGAATCGAGATTGCGCCAAAGATGTCTCCAAAACTTGCTTCCGGCACATTGGTTCCAAAAAAGCTCATAGCTACGCCAATATTTTCTAGAGTCGCAAATCCAAGCGAAGCCACCACCAAGTAGATCATGGCATCAATTGGTTCGTCAAAAAACTTGCTCTTCTTTACCACTACATAAGCCGCTCCAAATTTACATAATTCTTCAACAAGCGCAAAAATAGAAACTCCGAATAAAGAAGAGTGGTTCCAATCATCCATTCTAATTAGGCCATTCAAAATAGTCTGAACCCATAGGGCTACTAATCCAGATATCGCCCCAAAGATAAAGGCCGTAAGGAGTAGCTTCTTTGGTTCAGGGTGAGAGTCCTCTTTCAAGTAAAAGAAAAGCCAAGCAAAACCAGGAAGAATTCCAATCAAGATTGCTAGAAAAATCATGAAATTTAGTTATCCCAAGATTGAATCATTAAAATTTGGTCAGGATTAATTTTTCGGTAAATTTCTTCAGTTACGTAGGGCATAAAGGGGTGCAACATTACTAAGCATTCTTGGAGGATTGTTTCCAGCATTCTATAAGTTTCAAGCGCCACTTCTTTATTGTCTCCCGATAGCTTTGGTTTTGCTTCTTCTATTATTTTATCCGCAAACGTGTGCCAAAAATAGTGGTAAGCTTTTTCGGCTGCCAAATGAAATTCAAACTTCTCAATATGCTTCGCCACCTCTTTTTTAATTTTCCGAACCTCGATAATGTTTTTACTTTG
>CAZLXS010000064.1:0-1653 GCA_964563735.1 uncultured Candidatus Saccharibacteria bacterium | reverse complement strand
AGTCTTGGGGATAAAAACTACTCTATTTTAAGCTATTATTCTATACTTTTAAAGTAGTGAAGATAAAAATAGTCATTGCTTCCGTCATTATTATTCTAGCCGTGCTAGTTCTTTTTTATAGCTATCAAAATTCTAAGAACGACCAACCTTCACCACTTAATGATTCGACCCCAATCTCTAGTGATCCAAAGAGCGATCAGATTTTTAATGAAGAGGACGCGCTTAAATCATTGGGTGAGAATTTTTATGTAAAAACCGAATCCATTATCAGCGGGCTACCAGACACTAATCCGGGGATCAGTTTGAATCCAATCAAAGGAGTTTATAAAAATCCATTTTAAATAAATTTATGAGAAAAGTATTTTTTTTAAGTAGCGCGGTTTTTTTGGGAACTATTATATTTTTTGGAACAGTTAGTACTCAAGCTAAAGAAATCAATTTCCCGGTAGGCGAGCTTGGCAATTGTTCCACTCAAGAAGAATGTCGTGCCTATTGCGATCTAACCGAAAACATCAAAGCCTGCTCTGCTTTCGCCGAAAAAATGGGGCTTTTAACTTCGGAAGAAGTTTTTAAGGCCGAACAATTCGCTGAAAAATTAGAAAAGGAGTCCGGCCCCTTGGGTTGTAAAACTTCAGCAGAGTGCGAAAAGGTTTGTGAAAGCGCCAAAAATTTATCTGAGTGTATCGACTGGGCCAGTAAAAACAATCTTCAGGGTAAAAATTTCGAGACTGCTAAACAAATCGAGAATTACCTAAAGACTAGTAATAAGTTGCCCGGTGGCTGTATCTCTGAAACAGAGTGTAATTTATATTGTGAAGATTTTCGTCACGCGGAAGAGTGTTCCGCTTTCGCAAAGAGTGCTGGTCTGCGTTCGGTTGGAGAATTAAATCGAGAGCTCGTTGGTAAAATTGTTCAAAGTATAAAAAGGGGAGACACGCCGGGTGGTTGCACCTCTAAAAAAGAGTGCAGTCTATATTGTGGTGGGTTGAGTCATCAAAAAGAGTGTACCGATTTTGCGGTTAATCTTGGTTTGGTGTTAGTTGGCTCAGATGTTTCAAAAGATAAAACCAAGAAGGTGGAGGATCGACTGATCAATACTAAAGATTTTGAAGATTCAATTAAGAAGGGAATTTTTCTTCCAGACGAAATAAAAAAATGTCTGAACGATAAATTATCTGAAGATCAAATAAAAAAATTAATCAATGGAACCGAACCAACTAAAGAGAATAGAGAAATTATGGAATACTGCTTCTCGGAGTTCGGAGGAGATTCAGCTCGGAAATATATTTTTCCAGAATTAAATCCTCAAAAACTTGAAGAGAAAAAGTCTCTTGAATCCAGTTTCTCCGGTCCCATGTCTGTGGTGGCGAATATTCTTAAGCCGTTTCTAGGTTTATTTACTCGTTAGGTGATTAGTAATTCTTAAATTGTCCCGATTTAGAAATTAGTAATTAGGTAATTAGAAATTTAGAGGTTTCAATAACGTCTTCCCCGCCTACGGCGGGGCACCTGCCTTCGCTAAAGCTCCGGCGAGGCAAGTAAAAAATCCAAACCTCGTGAACTCGCTAAGCGAGTTCTAATGGTGCCTCCGGAGGGACTCGAACCCCCAACAACAGGTTCGAAGCCTGTCGTGATATCCATTTCACCACGGAG
>CAZLXS010000063.1:0-1685 GCA_964563735.1 uncultured Candidatus Saccharibacteria bacterium | reverse complement strand
GTAGCGGTTAATTTTACCGACTGGATTGGAAAAACCATTCCGTTCGTGCGTCATGAGGATTCTTACCAAGTTCTCGTTAACAATCTGCGGTGCGAATCAGCGCATGATCACGTAGGGATGCTCTTGCAATTTGCAGAGCTCTCCGGCTCTCTTCCTGGTCGAGATGACTATGTGCATGTCGCTGAACAGGTAGGGTTGATCAGATCATTATTCACAGACAGTAATGGAGCTGGTCTGTGTGGAATCGCACTTTGTGCTTTTCTAGAAAATACTTCCGAAATTTTCATTCCAGACCTAGCTAGGAGAGCTAAGGAGTGTGGGTGCACCGATTTCACCTACACCGATATCCACGGCGAGGCTGATATCGAGCATAGCGAAGCTTTCATTAGAGCTTTGCAGGTTGAATATAGCAACGGCGGGTATTTTAATCCGGATTTTCTCGCCAACTTGGCAATGCGCGATGCTAGAAAGCTTATTGCAAAGATTTATTCCTAACAGAGGAATAACAACTCATAGACGCCGTATCAATCCAGGTATGGCGTCTTTTTTTATCTTTCTCCATTTGTGGAGAAAGATACCCTTCGTAGCCTTGCCTGCCCTGCCTACCGGCAGGCAGGCGGTAGGCAGGTTTAGCGAAGGAGGGTATTCCTTTATTCAATTCAAACTACCCTTCTCAATTCTAATCCTCACGAGCTATAATTAGACCAAATGCTCTACCGGCTGTTCTTAAGGCCACTCCTTTTTAAAATTGATCCAGAAGTCGTGCATGATCGCATGATTGTTTTTGGCGAATTCTTGGGCAAGTTTTCTTTTACTCAAAAAATTATCCGCTGGTTTTTCTATTACGAAAATTCCATTTTAACATCAGAAGTCTGTGGTTTGAAGTTCGAAAATCCGGTTGGTCTAGCCGCGGGCTTCGATAAAAATGTTTGCTTAACTCAGATCATTCCCGAGGTTGGATTTGGTTTTATGGAGGTCGGTGCCGTCACACACCTGCCCTGCGCAGGAAATTTGGGGAAGCACCTAGTGCGCCTACCCCAAGACCATTCGCTAATTGTTTACTATGGTTTAAAAAATATCGGCTCGGAAGCTGTTGCTAAAAAACTAGATGGATTAAATTTTTCTATCCCAGTGGGACTCAACATCGCCAAAACTAATTCATCAGAAATTAAAGGCGAGAAATCAATTGAGGACTATATTCAAACCTATCGGCTTTTGGCTCACCGTTTTTCTTACGCCACGATCAATATTTCTTGTCCCAACGCGCAAGACGGGTGCACCTTTCAAGATCCAGAACTACTTGAAAAATTAATGCGCGCCCTCTCAAGTGAATCAAAATCCGTTCCCATCTTTTTAAAACTATCTAATCACTTAACTAATAAAGAGGTGGACGAAATCCTAGTCGTCGTAGAAAAATTTAAAATCGTTGATGGTTTTATTTTGTCGAACCTCTCTAAAGATCGCTCCAATTTAAAACTAAAATCTTCGCCTAACAAATTAAACGAGCTTCCAGCCGGCGGAATTTCTGGAAGTCCCATTCGTAGTAGATCCAATCATCTAATCAAATATATTTACAAAAAAACTAACGGTCACTATAAGATCATCGGAGTTGGTGGAATTTTTACAGCCGAAGATGCTTACGAAAAAATCAAAGCTGGAGCCTCGCTTGTTCAAATTATCACCGG
>CAZLXS010000062.1:0-1692 GCA_964563735.1 uncultured Candidatus Saccharibacteria bacterium | reverse complement strand
CTCCCAAAAATTCCAGCGGAAACATTTCCAGCCGAAACCTGACCGGCGATGTTACCAATAAATCCCCCATCAGCTTGAATAGTGCCTTTGGCGTGAATATTATAGGCCTTTAAAATATCAGTAATCGTGGTGCCGTTTACGTAAATTCTGCCAACATTTGAATAGGCATTAATAACAGGAATATTTGGATTTTCTGGTTGAGTTGAGGTAGCGATAGAGATATCACCAGTGTCTTCAATAATGAAAAGTGGATCTCCGGCTGGGTTTACTATTTTAAAAGGAAAACCTCCAGGGACAGAACTAGAAGCGATGATCACGACTCGTGTTTCTGGAAGAGTCGAATCGTATTGCCTACCACTTATAACGATATTTTTTCCATCTGACTTAATGACACCGAAAGTTGTTCCGGGCTCCCCCTGTGGTGGAGCCGCATTAATTTTCCCAAAAACAGAGGCTACAAGAACAACCACACTCAACACAAAAAGTAGGGTGGCAGTTTTATTTTTGGGAGATTTTAAAAAATCTTGCATTAATTATTCGGAACTGGTTGCCCAGCGGCTGATTTTTTAGCGGTTTCGATAATCTGAACTACTTGGCTGTCTTGGCGAAGATCTGTCCAGAAAATAATTTCCTTAGGATTTAAGTTGAGTTTATTTTCTGGTCCCCAAAGCACACTACCGAAGGGTTGCAAGGATAGTTGGTCGCTATTTTCTTCTCCAGCGATTCTTTGGATAAAGAAAACTTCCGAGAGGCGTGGAGAAGGAAACCACGAAAGCTTCCCAAAATAAATTTCTCCGTTCGATAGATACACGGCCGAATATTTAGATTCCGCAGAATTATTATTTAATTTTAAAACTAGGAAAACCGTGATGACGATGAGAACAACTAGAAGCGCTGCTAAAAGAAAAATAATTTTTTTGGTCATTTTTAAAATTTAATTTTAATTGGCGACGATTAATTCTCCCACCGGCCCCTTTTCTAGACCACCGCACATAGCGCAGAAAAATTTAAAGGTGCCGGCGGCGGTAGATTGAAAAGAGATGGTTTTTTGATCTCCCTTCTTTATGGTTTGGTAAATTCCATAATCTGGTTGAGTAAAATCGTAATTGGCATCGATGGCCTTGATAGTGATGCTCAAAACATCTCCACTTGAAACAATGATCTTGCTCGGCTCAAATTTTCCATTAGAGATAGCGATTTCAAAATTTCGAAAATCAGAAGAAGATCCGGGCGCGGATGGCATCACCATAGTGGGTTTGGCAACCTCACCATCTACTGGCGAGTTCATATCTGGCACATCAACATTTTTTGGAGCTGGACCACGAGTTTGGGATTCGTTATTACTTGCCGTGCTCGTAGTTTCTGAATTTTGATCTTGAGTTGTGTCAGCTGGATTATTTTTTTTACCGATCATAATTCCCACACCTAAAAGAACGATGACGACAACTACGATAACAGCGCTAAGAATAATTTTTTTGGTTTCGTTCATATGTTTATATTTTACAATTTATTAGATTGATCTACCAATTATAAATCTACCCAGTTGTAACCTCCGCCAACTTGTTGAATACAAACTTGGAATCTGTCTGCTTCATTTATATCAACGGCTTCGATAAAAGAAATAGCTCCCCTTGAGCTCAGATTGCAAAGACCCTGAACACCTTGAAGCAGGCGAATATTGCCATTAACTTC
>CAZLXS010000061.1:0-2451 GCA_964563735.1 uncultured Candidatus Saccharibacteria bacterium | reverse complement strand
CTACACCCTAATCTTATTCCCTCAATCTCCTCAAAATCTCCGCCTCAATCATCTGTCGCTCTGCTCCATATTTTTGCCTAGAGTACTCCGTAATTTGGTGCGCTAAATCTCGATCCCCCTTTGGCACCGGAGTGGTTTTGATATTAAAAGGCTTCGAAGTTTCTCCGTTAATCAAAATCTTGGCGTAAGCATTAAAGTTATCAATATTCATCAGATCATTTCGATCAAAAACTGGCTCAAACTGTTTTACTAAAAATTCGGCATCCTGCACGCCAACTCGAAAAACGATCTGCGAACCCACGTTTCCAAAAACCGCATCTCTAATTTTTTCGGTCAATTGAGCAATAAACTGGTGCGCCATAGTAAGCGATAATTTATACTTCCTCGCCTCCGACAAAATGGTAGAAATCGAATCGGTTGTAAAATTTTGAAACTCGTCTACGTATAAATTAAAATCTCTTCTATCTTTAGTTTCGAGATCAACTCTCGAAAGTGCTGCCATCAGAATCTTTCCTGTCATCACCATACCTAAAAGTCCAGCATTGATATCTCCAATCCTTCCCTTCGACAAATTAACCAACAAAATCTTCCCCTCATCCATCACCTGCCTAAAATTGAAAGCTGATTTGGGTTGACCAATAATTGGTCGCAGATAATCATTCGAAATAAAATTATTAAATTTCGAAGTGATGTAGGGCGTCATATTTTGAAGCGACGCCTCGCCTCCCGCTTTGACAGCCTCTTTCTCCCAAAAATCTACCACTACTGGATTATGGATTCGACTAATTTTTCTTTTTCTAAATTCGGCATCCGTAAAAACTCTAGGCACCTCAATCAAAGTGGCCGGCTCATTTGGCATATCTTCCATTAAAAGCAAAAGGGCATTTCGCATGTACTGCTCAAACATCGGACCCATCGTCTCCGCTGTAAAAAGTTTATTAAAAATCCCCTGCATCTCGTTTACAATAAACGTCTTCTCTTCCGGCCGATCAAAATTATAATCAATCATATTAAGCCCCAGTGGCCGATCTAAATCAGACGGATCAAAATAAATCACGTCGTTCATTCTCTCCTTTGGTACCTGCCCCAAAACATCTTCTACCAGATCACCATGTGGATCCACCATCGCCACTCCCTTGCCCTTCTTAATGTCATCAATCACCATATTGGTCATCAAGGTTGATTTTCCAGTTCCGGTTTGACCAATAATGTAGACGTGTCTGCGCCTGTCTTCCTCGCCAATATAAACCGGCTTGTACTCACCCCTAAAACTACTCCTCCCAATCGGCACTCCTTCTACGGAAAGATTGGGCGGTGGAGTTGATTCTTTCGACTTCAACCACTTCACCTTTGGCGTCTCGGTCGAAGATGTCGGTAAGTGGAAGAAGCTAGCAATCTCCTCGCTGTTTAAAATCATCGAATGACTCGCATCAAAATTCCTAAACGAAAAATCATAAACTAGTTTTTTAATATTTCTCGACTTCACCACTTTTAGTTCGTTGTGTCGCGGAGCCGAAAATTGCGAAAAACCAGCCGTAATCCCATCGAGTAGATCATTAGCCTGAAAGGGCGATGAAGCCGATGCTAGTACCCGCACATTCACCATGAAAAGCGTTTTATGAATCTTGCTCTCTAAAATTTTCACCCCCTCCTCATCCACGATTCTAGATGTATTAGCTCCCTTCTCTTTTTCTTTCGCCTCTTCTAATTTTTTCGGATTAAAAGCATCACCCACATCAGAAAGTGAAAGTGGGAAACCGCCATGCCCCACCACCGTTTCAAAGGATTGCCCCTTTTTTAAAGATTCAATCATTGCATAAACCTGTTTCTTCAAGCTCCCTGCCTCTGGGCTCACCAAAATCTGCAAGGCCGCTCCCTCGCCAATCTCACTAATTTTAGAAAAACCTCCAATAATCGAACCAAAAGGATCCGCCTCAATCCCCACATAAGTTCGAATTGGCAAGGTCGGAGTTTCTTTCTGGACAATTGTCGCTCCCACCGTAGTTCCCTCTGAATTAAAAATAGTGTAGTCCCCCGAAACCGGAGTCACACTTGCCCCAGACCAAATTCCTTGAATTTGTTTCGAGACGACCTCACTCATTGTTCGTGGGATCGCTACGTAAAAATGAATCTCTTCTCCGATATGTGGAACCGCCACTTCAAATACAAACGGTTTTTTAATCGAAGCCAGATTTCCCAAAAGCTGTTCAAAACGCCCAATCTCTTGCGCGAAAGATTTTTCTCGATTTCCACCTTCGTTATTTTCTCGAGAAATTTTTATCAAAAAAAGACTCAAGCGCAGTGAATCAAAAAAATATTTTCTCTGGATGTGCCTAAATAAAAAATATCCAGCGACTAAAACCAGCGCACCCCCAACCACTCCTAAGAAAACGTAATAGATCACAGAATAATTATAACATGCCGGTTGACATAAAACCCTAAATACACCTA
>CAZLXS010000060.1:0-2682 GCA_964563735.1 uncultured Candidatus Saccharibacteria bacterium | reverse complement strand
AAAAGATATTCTATCCGCTCTTTCTGGCGTCATTTTTTTCATCGCCTTCATCCCCTACATTTGGGCGATTACGAAGGGAAAGACTAAACCAGCCAAGGCGTCGTGGCTCATCTGGGCCACGCTGGATTCAATCATCCTAATAGGAATGTATTTCAAGCATTCCCTAAACGGCCAAATCATTGGGGCCGTTGCTGGAGCTTGGATAATTGCCATCCTTGCAATCAAGTATGGCGTAGCAGGATGGACGATCCTTGATAAGTTTTGTCTTGCCGGAGCCGCACTTGGAATTTTGCTTTGGCAAATCTCCGGTAATCCAAACTTTGGTATTACTACCAGTTTAGTAGTAATACTATTAGGATCTATCCCGACCTTCGCTTCAGCCTACAAAGATCCGAGCAAGGAAGATCGCAAAACTTGGACCATCTTCTTTATTTCCTGCGTCATAGCTATTCCTGCTATTCCGACGTGGACATTAGAAAACGCAGGACAACCGATCATCTTCCTAGTGGTAGAAACGGTTATGATGTATCTCCTGTACATCAAACCCAAGAAGTAAATAACAACACCAACAACGGCGACTAGCTCAAAAAGCAGTCGCCGTTTTTATTTTATTGGCGGTGTTTTTTAAGCGTCAACCACAACTTTAAAACCACCATATGCAAAGCGCTTCATATCAAACGGCATAGACATATTTTTGGACTTTGGATCAGTCATCATCGCTTTCATAACTTTTGTGTTCACAATATCACGATGTTTTTTAGATTTGAAAACAATAAAAGAAAACCAGACTTGTTCGTTGGACTTGGCTTTAGCGAGTTTCGGAAATTCCAAGGGCTTCATTCCTCCCATCGATTTTGTCTTCATCTCATCACCCATACATTCCTTATAATCAAGCGCCCCGTGCTTCATCCATATCTTTCGGCCAAGCTCGGCCATTTTGCGATACTCCACAGTTTTTTTCTTCGGAACCACAAACACAAACCCATCTACATATTTAGCCATAGTTTTTAGATTCTATAATTTTTTACTCGACTTTGATTATTTTACTAATTTTGCTCTTTGGCTACAAACTCTTTATTCAATTTATTCTTGAATTCTTAAATCTTCTTTTGTTACTCCTAATAAATCGTGAAGGTATTGATAAACTTCTTCGGTTTTTCCGCGTGGAAATTTTGCTACTATTTCTTCCTTTAAAATGTAATCTGGAACTAAAACCTCATCTTCTTCCATCCCGAAATGATTTTTCGTATTGCTATTTATTGCCGAATCTAAAGGAATCTTTAAAACATAAATTTCATATTTAAGTTGCTCTTCGACATCTGGCATATTTCCACTACCAGCCTCAGCGCATGGAATGCTGGTCGTTGTTGATATGAACGATGAACCACCCTTCGCACTTTGCAAGTATGCGAGCTGTTCCGTAATGTTATTAGAAGAAGATTGTACTGTCTCTAAATAACGCTCATCACCATACAGAACATATCCGACTTCACTAGAGCTATCAAGTTGTTCTGTAAGTTGCTTAGTGGTAAGTTTTCCATATCCATAAGTTCTAGAATAAAACCCTTTTTTATCCAAACCCGGATAATCGCCTCGTAATACATAAATAAAACCGTCCTTAATGAATCTCGGGTTTAAATTTTGTTTCCATTTCTCAAATTTCAAATCAGAAATATTAGTTCTTTCCGGATAGTCATTTTCTCTCAAGAGCTCAGACGCATCTCGAATAGAATCAAGCTCTTGTTTTCTATCAAATAATGCGACAAGCTCTGGGTTGTGCTGGATTTTTCCCCAATTTTCCCATAACTGATCCAATCTCTCTTTCCTCTGTTTCAAATTTTCTGAATCAGCTTCTTTAGCTTCATGATGCTTAGGTTGTGATTCAAATTTTTCCATATTTAAAAACTATTGGCGGTAGGGAGTTAAGATGAAATTAAAGGATAATAACTTCTCCATCCCGAACTTTTCTAAAAGGTATACCATGCTCCTCACAGTATTTAATCTCCTTATTTATGTCTGACGATTCTGGATGATTTGAATCCCAGTGGGGCATAAAACGAAAATCAACTAATCCAAGACCATTCCAGATAATATCCTTCTGACCATCATAAGGAGTATCTAGTGGGTCAACGATATCCATTCCCTCAAGACTTAGTGAAAGCACACACCCAGCAGCACTATATCCCGCATAAAGGAAATCTTCATCTTTAATTTCTTTTAAAATATCATCGAGTCCACTTAACTTCATAGCTTGTCGCAGAACAAAAACATTTCCACCGCTAATAAAAATTGCGCCAAGTTCTTCTAGCTTCTTTTTTAGATCATCCCTCTTTCCGAAGTAATTTTGCAAGTTCACCATTTCAACCTCAAGTCCAAGTTCACGAAGTGAACTCATATCACGCTCGTTTCGTTTAGCTCGTCGTTCTGGATCCGCGCCAGTAAAATCTAGCGCGTTCGGTACATAGCCGATTCTTCCCTTCGGGATGAGCTTCTTTAACTTTTCCGTTTCGTTCCCAATTTCGTAGGATGATAGATAGTATTTCATAAAATTACTTTACAATTTTTTAGGCACCCAAGTCACAACTTCGTCATTAGGACTCTAGTTGCACCGATAAAAAATTGTCTTGGCGGTGGGGGTGAGATTCGAACTCACGATACCCTTGCGAGTATACCGCATTTCGA
>CAZLXS010000059.1:0-3024 GCA_964563735.1 uncultured Candidatus Saccharibacteria bacterium | reverse complement strand
ATTAACTCCTATTAAAAACCAATTCTAAAATAAATGGCTATTGAACCAGATCCACAAAATGGAAACGCAATCAATCCTATTAGAAGCACCGTCATTCTTCCTAAAAGAATTTTCTTTACTAAAGGTGTAGGAGTGCATAAAGAATATCTAGCCTCTTTCGAGATGGCGCTTAGGAATGCCGGTATCGCTCACTTAAACCTCATTTTAGTTTCGAGTATCTTCCCACCGGGTTGCAAAAGAATTAGCAAGGAAGAAGGCATTAAGATGATTACTCCGGGTGAAGTAGTTTTTTGTGTCTACGACCGACTCTCTACTAACGAGCCCAACCGCCTTATTGCCGCCTCGGTTGGAGTAGCTATTCCATCGGACGAAACCCAGTATGGCTATCTTTCTGAACACCATGCTTATGGCGAAACCGACGGTAAAGCGGGGGATTATGCTGAAGATCTGGCCGCTAGTATGCTTGCGACTACGCTGGGCATAGAGTTTGATTCAAACACCGCTTGGGACGAGCGAGAACAGCAATATAAGGCTTCTGGAAAGATTTTCCGGACTTCTAACACTACTCAGTCGGCTATCGGCAACAAGGATGGTCTCTGGACTACGGTGGTTGCCGCCGGCGTCTTCATTACCTAGTAAAAAAGCTTGATTTTGCTATAATACTGCTATAATTATTCAAAAGGTCGATTGCACTTTATTCCCCTAAATTTCTAAATCAATTGGAATTTTAGGAGAGATACTAAAAAAACATGACAAAAGACGGATTAGTCGAGGCTGTAATGCAAGCTGCTGGTCTCGATACCAAAGCAATGAGTCAGAGAGTGGTCGAAGCAGTCTTCGACGCTATCACAAAAACCATGAGTCGCGGAGAAGACGTGGCTATCACTGGTTTCGGAACCTTTAGAGTTGCCAAGAGTGCTGCTCGCGAAGGACGCAATCCAAAAACCGGAGAGAAGATTCACATCGCCGCTTCAATCAAACCAAAATTCCGCGCTGGAAAAGTTCTAAAAGAAGCTGTTAAGTAAGGATTATAGAAATATAAGAAAAAATCACTACTTCTTTTCAGGGAGTGGTGATTTTTTTATCACATTTGTGAGGTCAAAGAAATTTTGATAGGTCGAGGCTAGCGCTTCAAGAGTTGATTTAATCGCGTTTAATGATGCGTCCGTTGATTCAAATCCCCAAAAAGAATCTTGCGCGTCCTTGTTGGAACTTTGGGCTTTCTCTAGATTTTTCTCTGCTTCGATTAAAATTTTAGAAACCTCGCCATCAGCATTATTGTCTGCTACCGCGAGTACCCCCTTCTTAATCTGCCTCAAGCGGTCTTCTGCCGCTAGGATAAAGTTCTGGTTTTTGGCCCAAGTAGAAAAGTAATTAGTTCTTTCGATTAAGTAGTCAAAGCTCGATGCCCTCCAATCAATCAATTTCTTCGCCATATTTTTTGTGCCCAAGATTCCGAGGTCGGGGATAGCACCTCGCTGGCTCTCGTAATAATTAATAGTTTGGTCGAGTTCGGTTAAAAATTTCTCTTGTAGATCGCTAATATTTTTAGTATCGGCTTTAATCTGATCTATCTGATTCTTTAAATCATTCGCCTCACTAACCGAGCAGGTAATAATTTTTTCTAGAATCCCTTTTCGAATCTTTAATTCGTTCTTTATATTGTTTAAATAATCGGTTGACTGAGTCGCCGCGCTCTCTTTTAAATCTTCGAGCGCCACTATATCTTCCTTAAAGGAGCAGGCGGGCGTCGGTTGAGTTGCTGCCGAGCTGACGTTGAACGATAAAACGCCAAAAACAAAGACGGCGGAAGCCGTGCTTATAATCATTAATAAATTTTTTCGCATAAGATTTTTAGAGGATCAAAGCTTCAAGAGCTTGGTCTATGCCGGGATCAGCTTCTACTGGTTGAGTAATTTCTGCTTCAGTCTCTCCGTTCATTTTTTTTAGTTCCGCAATCAAGGCAGAGTCGTCATTCACTACTTCTTTTTCTTTTTTGATTGGAGCAACGCCAACTGCTTTCGTGCTTTTTGGTTTAGCGTATTCCTGATAATTTAAACTAGTCAGTTGAATCTGAATATCAATAGCTTGGGCTTCTGCTTTAATGCCAGCTAGGTCTAGTCCCGGAAGGCTCCCAGAGTCAGGCGTAGTTTTTATAGAAAATCCTCCAAGCAAAGCCACGATTATAATACTTGTCATCACAAGCGATGCGCCAAATCTTCCCTCAGAAATTAAAAACGGTTTCCACGAGCTCTGTGTTCGGGCATTCTGATGACTTGCCAAAACCACCGCGCGAGATTTAGATCGATACTCGTGGTTTGATTCTATTTTTTTAAATTGTTTTAATAATTCGTTTAATTCCATTTTATCCTAAGCTTTTTCAGTTAAAATATTTTTCAGTTTCTGAATCGCTCTGTGTTGTAAAACTTTGATGGCTCCCTCGCTTTTTTCCATTGCCTTGGCTGTTTCTCGAACCGACAGCTCATCAATAAATCTCATTACGATCACATCTTGATGTTCTGGCTCTAGTTTTTGAACCGCAGTCCAAACTTTCTCCAATTCCAAATTTTGATCAACCGCTATCGAATTGATGTGAGCCACTGCCAAACTTGGAGTAAATTCTTTGTCCACTTGCTCCAAATCGGCGTGATCGCGCTTCGTTCGATAATGGTCAATCACTTGATTCCTGGCGATTCGGTAGAGCCAGCTTGAAAAGGGGACGCCTCCTCTCGCTTTAAAATTCGGAATGCTCTGCCAAGCTTTTAAAAAAACATGATGGGTAAGGTCCTCGGCTTCCTCACGATGGCTCACTTTAAACAATATGAACCTATATATTTTGGGCTCATAAAAGTCATAGAGAGAGCCAAAAGCCGAGGCCTCCCCAGAAATGGCGCTTTGCACTAAGTGCTCCTCACCATCTATATGAGAAAACGAATCACCAACGTTTTGGTTACGGAAAAACACGTTTATTTACCCTATTCTAAAATCTTTAGCCAAATTAGTCAAAAACAACGCAGAATGCTT
>CAZLXS010000058.1:0-3027 GCA_964563735.1 uncultured Candidatus Saccharibacteria bacterium | reverse complement strand
GCCCCGAGACAACGCCAGTCGCTACAAAAATAATATCATTTCCTTTAGTTAAATCACTAATGGATAGAACTTTATTAAAATTAGAGATGCCGGCGGATTTGAGACGCGCTATATGCTTTTCATCTTTGGGCTTCCAGCGGCAAAGAATGTTTCCGCCCAAACACTTGAGGGCGACAGAGGAGAGGACGGCTTCGGTGCTTCCGCCCACGCCCATCAAAACATCGATGGGCGACTCTGGTAGACAGGTAGCGATCGACATAGCGATATCTCCATCAGTAAAAAGTTGAACTCTAGCTCCAGCAATTCTGATTTGTTTGATTAAGTCTTCGTGGCGGGGGCGATCCAAAACGGCGACGGTGAGCTCGGGAATTTTTTTGCCAAGCGCCTTAGCAATTTTATTTAAATTATCTTTGAGCGGAGCGTTTAGATCGATGACTTTTACGGCTTCGGGGCCCACGGCAATTTTTTCCATATATGAATCAATGGCTTTGTAGATGGTGCCTTTGGGGCCGGCGGCGATGACGGTTATGGCGTTGGGTCGGCCATAGGCAACGGAGGAAGTGCACTCGAGTGGATCAACAGCGATATCAAGAAGAGGCCCACTGCCTCGACCGATTTTCTCGCCGATAAAAAGCTCGAAGGATTCGTCTTTGGCGCCTTCGCCGATGACCACCTCGCCTCTAAAATTGATCTGATTAAAAGCCCCGCGCATGGCATCAACAGCAGCTTTGTCGGCTAATTCTTTCTCTCCCCGACCAATCCACTTGGATGCCTCGATAGCAGAAACATCGGTGACTTTTACAAATTCTAAGGCCAGATAATCCAGTCCGACTGAATCTTTTTTCATTTAAATTAATTATAATCGCTCCCACCCTGCTCTCGCCAGAGAGCTGAATAGAGCCCACCTTCCTTAAGAAGGGATTCGTGATTTCCGCTTTCAATGATACCGCCACGTTCTAAAACATAGATTCTACCGGCATGCGCGATAGTGGAGAGACGATGAGCAATTAAAATGGTGATTAAATTGGGATGAGCATTCACGATCTCTTTGATTGTTTTGGTAATCTCTTTTTCAGTGATGGAGTCAAGACTACTGGTCGCTTCATCAAAAATAATTAGCTCTGGGTTGCGAAGGAGGGCGCGGGCGATAGCAAGACGTTGGCGCTCGCCACCAGAAATTTTAATTCCACCTTCGCCGATTTTAGTGTCTAACCCTTTGTCCCCTCTTTCGATGATGGGGAGCGCGGCGGCCAAACGAAGAGCATGGAGACATTCTTCTTTGGTGGCGACGGGATTAACGAAGAGAAGATTCTCTAAAATAGTGCCGGCGAAAAGCTGTGTCTCTTGAGAAACTAAACCAATTTTATTTCTAATTTCATCGTAATTAACCTCAGAACTATCAAATCCATTCATACGCAAATTTCCACTGGTTGGTTTGTAGAGGCCGGCAATAATTTTTACTAGAGTGGACTTGCCCGAACCAGATGGCCCGACAAAAGCGACAGTCTCCCCGTTTTTAATAGATAGATTAATTTTGTCTAAAGAGTTTTTACCTGATGAATCATAGCTAAAAGAAACGTTTTCAAAATCAATGGAGTTGATGGACTTGATCTCTCTCGGATTAATCGGCTTCGGATCTGGTTTCAACTCTAGAATTTTTTGCAATGCTTCGGTCGAGGCCTTGGCTTCTTGATACTGCGAAGCAACATTACCAAATTCCCCGAGTGGATTAAATAAAAAGAAGGAGTAGAAAAGAAGACTAAAGAATTGGCCCAAGGTAATGATTCGCTCAAAAATTAGATAGAGCATCAAGAGCAAAATAGCAGACCGAGAAGCGTTAACCAGAGTACCTTGAATAAAACTAAGGGTGCGAATAAGCCGAACTTTTTTGAGTTCTAGTCCCAGAATGTGATCGGTGACGGAATTGAGGCGACCGGTTTCTTGATTTTCTAAACCTAAACTCTTAACCAGCTCAACGTTGCGCAAGGTTTCGGTGGTAGAGCCGGCTAGCTCCGCAGTTTCTAAAACGATTCTCTGTTGAGCTAGTTTAATTTTTCGACTAATAAAAAAGATAGTGAAGCCCATCAAGGGAATGATCAAAAAATATGCGAGGCCGATAGACCAGTGAACAAAAAAAGCGTAAGTTAAAACGAAAACTAAACCGATAGCAGAAAGAAACACAATATTAATTGAGCTCGTTATAAGAGCCTGAGAATCAAGGCGAGCTTTTTGAAGTTTTAGAAGAAGCTCGCCAGAACGTTGATCTTCGAAAACTGAGTAGGGCAAAGAAAAAGCGTGCGAAACACTTTTGGAATAGAGGTCTGCCCCCACGCGCTGAGTAATAACACTTACATAATAATCTTGAAAATTTTTAGCAATCCGCGAGATAAGTGCCACTCCAACGGAAGCGAGAAGTAAAATTAAAACTCCGTGAACAAATTGCCCCTTCTCCAAGGCGTCGAACTTGCTGGCATAGTTGTCGATGATCAGCCGAAAAATTTGGGGATCAAGAAGAGAAAAGATCTGATTGATAGCGGCTAAAACTAGAGCCCCTACTAAGATCTTTTTATATTTTTTGATGTATTGCCAAAGAAAGGTCATAAAAATGTGTGGTTAGTATAGCAACTTAAAGACCAAATTTAAAACGCCCCTCACAGGCGTTTTAAATTTAATTACAATAACTGCTTAAACCTTGGCGGTTGAGCCAGAGGTGCAATTATTACAATTGGATTTGTGTGTAAAGATTTCAAACAGAGCAGAGAGACCGACGAGGACATAGATAATCTTGCTCAACGTAGCTCCAGCGCCAAAGATCATATCCACAACATTAAGATCGAAAGCGTGGAGTAACCAGTTTAAACCACCTACAACCAAAAGGATGAAGGAGATTTTGTGTAATAGTTTCATTAGTAAATTTAGGATTATTTTAAGAATTCGACCTTTTTTAGGTACTCCGTAATTATAACATTCGGATGCTTGTAATAAAAAAGCGCCCTCCTACGGAAGAGAGCGCTTCGATTGGGATTG
>CAZLXS010000057.1:0-3133 GCA_964563735.1 uncultured Candidatus Saccharibacteria bacterium | reverse complement strand
CTTGGATAAACATATCGCTCCTGCCCTGACTCACAATTACCAAGCCCTTAGTGCCGAGTCTTACGCGCGCAAAAAAATCAACCAAGTCCTTAAGCCGAACTTCGGATTGATTTAAAAAATATCTACTCTGACCATCTCGCGTCACTTCACGTCCTACTGAAATTTCGGCGTAATCAACTGGAAAAAAACCGCCTTGATTTTCAAAATGAAGACTAGCCTGAGCCAAGCTTTGCCTTGGCCGACTAGGCGTACCGGCAAAAATAAGATCTTCTACTTTAGCTCCTCGAAGACTCTTGGCATCTCGCTCTCCCAGAAGCCAACGGATTGCATCAACAATATTGGACTTACCAGAACCGTTAGGTCCAACGATGGCGGTAATTCCAGCTGGAAATTCTAAGACTGTCTTTCCGGCAAAAGATTTAAAACCATTTAATTCTAAGCGTTTTAATAAGTGAAACATTACTTGTACTTCTTCAATGCTTCTTTAGCGGCTTCAAGCTCCCCTTCTTGCTTCGATGCTCCCTTCCCGTCTGCGATTAATTTCTCACCAAAATAAACCCCGATTTTAAAAGTTCTTTGATGGGCTGGACCTTCTTCTACTAAAACTTTGTAGGTTGGTGTTACTTTCAGGCGCTCTTGAATAATTTCTTGAAGCCGACTCTTGGAGTCTTTATAGCTTTCACTTTTTAAAATAGCTTTAAGGTGTTTAAAAACAAATTTTTCAATAAATTCATCAGCGACAGAAAAACCCTGATCCAAGTAGATTGCTCCCAGTAAAGATTCAATCGTATTTGCTAGGATAACCTCTCGAGCCTTACCGGTATCTTTGGCTTCGCCCTTAGACATAAGAACAAATTTTTCTAGCCCGATCTCGAGGGCGATTTTGGCGAGCATCTGGTAATTAACTAGAGCGGCTCGAAGCACGGTTAGCTTGCCTTCGGGTGCAGTGGTAAATTTTTTAAAAAGTTTGCCGCTAATAGAAAGCTCCAGTACCGCATCACCTAAATATTCTAATCGTTCGTTGTGCGGAAGAGGCCAAGCTGATTTCTCGTTTAAATACGAACGATGAGTGAGGGATTCCTTAAGAAGATCTTTGTTTTTAAAAACAATGCCGATCTTCGATTCTAAACTAGCGAGGTTCATTATTTTTTCTTTGGTTTTTGGATCTGCTCTTTTTTATCTTCTCCTGTTTTTGAATTTTCCATTTCTCGATAAATTGTTCCTAATACACCGTTTACAAATTTAACAGCATTTTGTCCACCAAAATTTTTAGCCATCTCAATCGCTTCATTAATGGCGACCTTAGGTGGGACTTCTTCTGGATCAGAATAAATTAATTCAGAGAGACCGATCCTTAAAATATTTCTATTAATAATAGCGATTTTAGCGAGGGGCCACTCTGGAGCGGCTTGAGTTAGGATGCCATCAATTTCTTTGAGGTGTTCAATGATATTTTTTAAAATTTTCCAACCAAACTCTGGCTCATCAATCCCGGGGGCAAATTCATTTAAATTTCTTTCTAGAATTCCGGTGAGGTCAGCTTTTTGTTCATAAAAATCCCATTCATAGAGGGACTGGAGAATCACGGTTCGAATTAAATGTCTGGTCGCCATACTCTTGAGATAATGCTCTAAGGGGTTAACTTACACGAACATGACTAATTTTTATAATTTAAATATACAAACCTCAACTGCGATACCAAGATACGAATTCTACGAATAATGTTTAAGGATAATCTGTTCTACATTATTAGTAGGCATTGGTATTTTGGCAACTTATCCTACTTCTTGCCACACTCAACACAAGCTCTGTGCGAACGCTTCGGGCCACCACAACTCTTACAGACTAAAAGAACTACCTTTTTCAAGGCATGATGAGATCTCCTTCGGCCAACCTTTCCTTTTGTGTGATGTTTTATTGGTACGCCACCCATGCTAATTTTTCCTACGAGTTTACCGAGTAGCTGAAAAATTCAGCATCCCGCCGTAGGCGCGGGTTAGATTTGTTTTATAATCCAGAAGAATTCTAGCTAATAAACCAAAATAAATCAAGAACAGCCCTACCTCTTTGGAGATCTAAGGTTTTTTAGAAAAGATAAGCGGTGGACTGGGCTGGGGCCTAATTTTTTGATAGCCCGAAGATGGGCTTTAGTGCCGTAGCCCTTATGAATTTCAAAACCATATCCCGAGATTTTTTTACTCAACCGACTCATCAATTTATCTCGATAAACCTTAGCGATGATAGAGGCGATCATGATGCTTTGAATTTTCTCATCTCCCTTTATAACCGTCTTAGCTAGGAGTCGGTTTTTACCATTTCCAAGATAGAGTCCCCCATCTAGGAATACTTTGGCGCTTGGTGTTTCCGCCCGAGGCGGATCCTCCTCCGGAAGAAGATGTTGGATCTTGGAAGTTAGTTTTTGATAAGCGCGAAGAGCGGCGAGATTAGCGGCCTTACTAATATTGATCCGATCAATTACCATTGGGCTGATTTTTGCGAGAGCAAATTTTATTTGTGGGTGATTTACGAGATATTGATTCCATAACTCTCTTTTTTCTGCCGAAAGTTTTTTGGAATCAAACATTACTCCTAAATTGGAGTTTCTAATTTTAAAACCAACGGGGGTCATAGTCGCGACTACCACAACCGGACCAGCCAAAGAACCACGGCCAACCTCGTCAATGCCGATGAGGTATTTTTGTGATATTATTTTTTTAGATCTTTTATTAACCATTTAGTTTTAGGAGTTTGCATGGCTAACGAGGAAAATCCATACGGCAACCCAGAAGAAATTAAAAGGTGGGCTTCTGATCCAGAGAATATGAAAGAGATTGGCGAAGTAGTGGTGGAAGCTATCGAGATAGCCAAACGGATTCTTAGAGAATCTCGGCCATCCGATAGACTACTAGACGAACCATTCACGATCTAATTGGCGCGCGGAGAAAAAACTCCGCGCGATCTTTTTAATGGGCTTCAACACCAACAGCTTCTTCTATATTTTTATAATGATCTCTCCTTAAAAGCCGAACTAATCCTTTATTAATTTTTTTAACCACGCCGGGACCACCATAGATGAGTCCGGTGATAATTTGAACAAGCGAGGCTCCAGCTTTGATTTTTTCGTAAGCATCTT
>CAZLXS010000056.1:0-3183 GCA_964563735.1 uncultured Candidatus Saccharibacteria bacterium | reverse complement strand
AAGATGCTTACGAAAAAATCAAAGCTGGAGCCTCGCTTGTTCAAATTATCACCGGCCTCATTTACGGTGGCCCCGGGGTGGTGAAAAAGATTAACAAAGGATTAGTTCGCCTATTAAAACGGGATCATTATAAAAACATAGAAGAAGCCGTCGGTGTCGAAGCCCATTAAAAAACAGTGCGCGGAGTTTTTTCTCCGCGCACAGGTTAGATCGTGAATGGTTCGTCTAGTTGTTCTTCGGTCGGGCGCGAGTTTTTTAGTATTTGCTTCGCCGCCTCGGTTGCCTTCGCGATTGTTTCCAATAGCTCTCGTCTGGTTTCTGGATCAGGCTTCCATTCAGGACGAGTGGGCAGCTGGTTTTCGGGATTTTTTCTGATTACTTTCACAGGGTTTCTATTGGGCATATGAACTCCTAAAACTAAATGGTTAAAAAAAGATCTAAAAAAATAATATCACAAAAATACCTCATCGGCATTGACGAGGTCGGCCGTGGTTCTTTGGCCGGTCCAATTGTGGTGGTCGCGGCTATGATTCCCACAGGTTTAAAAGTCAGAAACTCCAGTTTAGGAACTATGTTCGATTCCAAAAAGCTCTCAGCAGAAAAAAGAGAATTGTGGAATAAATATTTTAGAAATCATCCACGAATAAAATTTGCTCTCGCAAAAATCAGCCCAAGGGTAATTGATCGGATCAATATTAGTCGATCCGCCAACCGCGCCACTCTTCGCGCCTATCAAAAACTAATTTCCAAGATCCAACATCTTCCTCCAGAGGAGGATCCGCCTCGGGCGGAAACACCAAGCACCACAATATTCCTAGATGGGGGACTCTATCTTGGAAATGGTAAAAACCGATTCCTAGCTAAGACGGTTATAAGGGGAGATGAGAAAATTCAAAGCATCATGATCGCCTCTATTATCGCTAAGGTTTATCGAGATAAACTGATGAGTCGGTTGAGTAAAAAAATCTCGGGATATGGTTTTGAAATTCATAAGGGCTACGGCACTAAAGCCCATCTTCGGGCTATCAAAAAATTAGGCCCCAGCCCAGTCCACCGCTTATCTTTTCTAAAAAACCTTAGATCTCCCAAGAGGAAGGGCGGTTCTTGATTTATTTCGCTTTATTAGCTAGAATTCCTCTTGATTACAAAACAGATTGAATCTCTGTTTATGGGCGAAGATTAGTGGCTTCTTCTGTGGAAGCTATTAGAAATTAGGAATTAGTAATTTCCTCCAGAGGAGCCTGCCTGTCCGGTAGGCAGGGATCCGCCTCCGGCGGAAGAAATCAAAACGAAAAGTATTAGAAATTAGGAATTAGATATTAGAAATTCTATTGATATGGGTGGCGTACCAATAAAACATCATACAAAAGGAAAGGTTGGCCGAAGAAGGTCTCATCACGCCTTGAAAAAGGTGGTCCTTTTGATCTGCAAAAATTGCGGTGGCCCAAAGCGTTCACATAGAGCTTGCGCCGAATGTGGTAAGAAGTAGTAAGTAATTTAGCTAGCGTGTAAATTTAAAAATTAATAATTTAAGTTGGTAAGAATTTTATTAAATTTGATCTTTTGACAAATGGCGACCAGACACTTAATTCGAACTGTTATTCTGCAATCCCTCTATGAATGGGATTTTTATGAACAGAAAGCCGACTTGCCAGAAATCCTTGAAAGGAATTTAAACGAATTTGCTCCGGGGATTGATGAGCCAGAGTTTGGCTGGAAAATTTTAAAAAATATTATTGAGCACCTCAAAGAAATTGACGGTATTTTGACTCAAGCCGCTCCAGAGTGGCCTCTCCAAAAAATTGCTATTATTAATCGCAATATTTTAAGAATTGGTCTTTCGGAATTAATCTACTCGGATAAAGAAGAAGTCCCACCTAAAGTCGCTATTAACGAAGCGATCGAAATGGCTAAAAATTTTGGCGGGCAGAATGCGGTTAAATTTGTGAATGGTGTTCTTGGAACCATTTATCGAGAGATGGAAAACTCGGAAGAGGGGGAGGCCAAAAAGGAACAACCCGAAAAAATAAAGAAAAAATAATGAATCTATCTAGTCTCGAATCGAAGATTGGTGTCACTTTTAAAAATAAAGATCTCTTAAAAGAATCTTTAACGCACCGGTCTTATTTAAATGAAAAATCAACTTGGCCACTACCCCACAACGAACGGTTAGAATATTTAGGTGATGCCGTTCTTGAGTTGTCAGTGAGTGGCAAGCTTTTTAAAAAATTTACTACCGCTCCAGAAGGAAAATTAACTGTGCTTCGAGCAGCTCTGGTGAACTACCAAATGCTCGCCAAGATCGCCTTGGAAATCGGCCTCGAGAAATTTGTGTTGATGTCGAAGGGTGAGGCCAAGGATACTGGCAAAGCCAGAGAGGTAATTTTGGCCAATACAATTGAATCGCTTTTAGGCGCCATTTATTTAGATCAGGGTTTTGTTGTCGCAGACGATTTTGTCGAAAAATTTATTTTTAAACACCTCAAAGCTATTTTAAAAAACGAAAGCTATAAAGACTCTAAGAGTCGTTTGCAAGAAATTATTCAAGAGCGCCTCAAAGTAACGCCAACCTACAAGGTTCTAGCCGAAGAAGGTCCGGCTCATCAACGCAATTTTAAGATTGGAGTTTATTTTGGCGCGGACTTGATCGCCGATGGCAAAGGAGCATCGAAACAGGAAGGAGAACTAGAGGCCGCTAAAGAAGCCCTGAAGAAATATAAGTAATGGTGCACTTATTAAAACGTTTAGAGTTAAATGGTTTTAAATCTTTTGCTGGAAAGACGGTTTTGGAATTCCCGGCTGGTATCACCGCCATTGTGGGACCCAATGGTTCTGGTAAATCTAATATTGTTGATGCAATTCGCTGGCTTTTGGGCGAACGCGATGCCAAAAGTCTGCGTGGGGCTAAGGTAGAAGATTTAATTTTTGCTGGAACGCCCAGCCGACCCAGGCAAAGCTTGGCTCAGGCCAGTCTCCACTTTGAAAATCAGGGTGGATTTTTTCCCGTTGATTATGCCGAGATCTCGGTTGGGCGCGAGGTAACGCGAGACGGCCAGAGTCGGTATTTTTTGAATCAATCGGAAGTTCGTCTAAAAGATTTAGTCGATTTTTTTGCGCGCGTAAGACTTGGCACTAAGGGCTTGGTAATTGTGAGTCAGGGCAGGAGCGATATGTTTATCCAAG
>CAZLXS010000055.1:0-3279 GCA_964563735.1 uncultured Candidatus Saccharibacteria bacterium | reverse complement strand
CACTTGTTCACAGTCTCCCCGTTCTTTCTCCACTTGATTTAGTGTAAAATTAAGGACGTATTGTATGATTCCGAAAACGAAAGTTGAGAAGCTCGGCATTATTCTGGCGCCGACTGAAAACAGATTTGAAAGTCAGGCTGTTTTGAACCCCGGCATTTATCAGGATGGAGAGTTTGTCCACATTTTTTATCGCGCCATTGATGGGCGAAAAAATTCTTCGGTTGGATACGCCAAACTGCAAGGCCCCACTAAAGTTATAGAGCGTTGGGAAAAGCCAATCATTAAGCGTGATTTTGAATACGAGAAAAGAGGTGTCGAAGATCCTCGAGTAGTAAAGTTGGGCGATACTTTTTATCTAACTTACGTAGCTCATGATGGGCGCAACGCTATTTTTGCCTACGCAACCAGTAAAGATTTAAAAAACTGGGAAAAACATGGAGTTATTAGCGCCCAAATTACCTACGATGAGGCGGCTCGGGCTTTTAGGAAGGAGAAGCTTAAAGATCGCTACTTTATGTTTGAGTCGTATTACGAAGAATTTGGGGGACGCAATCTTTTGCTTTGGGAAAAAGACGCTTTTATCTTCCCAGAGAAAATCAAAGGCAAGTTAGCATTAATTCATCGTATTCTACCAGATATCCAAATTGCCTATTTTAAAAATTTTAAAGAATTGGGTGATAAAAAATATTGGAAAAATTATCTGAAGGATTTATCAAAATACGTTATCTTAGAAAATAAATATTGGTTCGAATCAAGAAATATTGGTGGGGGAGCGCCACCGCTTAAAACCAAAGATGGATGGCTTTTAATCTATCATGGTGTGGAAGAGTTAAATAAAGCCAGAATCTATCACGCCAGTGCTGCCCTCTTGGACCTAAAAGATCCAACTAAATTGATCGGGCGCTTAAATCGTCCGCTTTTTTCTCCCTCTGAAGATTGGGAGAAGCATGGTTTTGTAGATAACGTAGTTTTCCCAACCGGCACCGCTGTTTTTGATAAAGATTTATACATCTACTATGGAACGGCTGATAAGTTTGTAGCAGTGGCAAAGGTTAATTTAGAAGATCTCCTAACTGAATTGAAGTCACTAGGTAAAACACAGGCTTAAGGCATGAAAATTACTAAAAGTAAAAATAATCACATTCTTTATCTAAGCACTTTTCCACCGAGAGAGTGTGGTATCGCCACCTTTACCAACGATCTCACCACCGCGATTGATCACAAATTTAACCCAGTTGTAAAATCTAAGATTATTGCTATTAATGCTCAATCTACGAGCATATACAACTATCCCGTTAAAGTTGTTGATAAGTTAATCGCGACTGAATTAGAAAATTATGTTTCCTTGGCCAAAGAAATAAATAGTCGAGAGGATGTTAAGTTGGTTAACATTCAACACGAATTCGGTCTTTTTGGGGGAAATTGGGGTGACTATCTCATTCCCTTTCTTCAAGTTTTAGAAAAACCAGTAGTGGTGGCTTTTCACTCGGTTCTTCCTGATCCAGATGATGATCTGCTTAATTTAGTGCGTTTTATAGTTAATCGCGCTAAATCAACGGTCGTTATGAACTCCATCTCCGCCGATGTCCTCGTGGATCAATACGAGGTTCCTAGGGAAAAGATCGCCGTCATTCCACACGGTATTCCGCAGACTACTTTTGAATCGAGTGATCGAATGAAAGAGTCCCTAGGACTATCTAATCGAATCGTGCTGTCTACCTTCGGAATGTTGAGTCGAAATAAGGGGATTGAATACGCTATTAGATCTCTACCTGAAGTGGTCGCAAAGTTTCCCAACGTCACATATTTAGTTTTAGGCGAAACTCATCCAGTAGTCCAAGAACATGAGGGCGAGGCCTACCGAAATTTTCTTACCCAAGAAGTAGAAAGATTAGGACTTCAGAACAATGTTAAATTTTATAATAAATACTTGTCGCTCGAAGAAATTATTAATTTTCTAAAAGCTACCGACATTTACATCTCTCCAACTGTTGATCGCAAACAATCAGTGAGTGGCACCCTCTCCTATGCGATGGGTTGTGGTCGGCCTGTTGTAAGCACCGCTACGGCCTACGCCAAATATATTGTTCGCCCCGGTCAAAATGGATTTTTAGTTAAACCAAAAAATTCCAAAGATTTTAGCGTGATGATCAACAAACTTCTGGGCAATGAAAAATTAATGAAATCAATGGCCACCGAAGCTTATGAGCAGACTCGACCGATGACTTGGCCCAACGTCGCTGCTGCTTACTTCAAGCTCTACCAACAATTTGCTGACCTAGAAACCGAAGAGAAAAAATTACCCGAAGTTAAGTTTGATCACCTTGAGCGTTTGACCGATAACTTTGGAGTGATGCATTTTGCAAAATACAGCGAACCAGATAAACGCTATGGTTATAGTTTGGATGATAACGCAAGGGCGCTTGTTATCGCCGCTAGGCACTATAAAGCTAATCCAGAAAACAAATATCTAGAATTAATGAAGACCTACCTTCGTTTTATGCGTTTCGTTCAGCGCTCCAATGGAGGATTTTCTAATATCGTTTCTTATAAAAAACAAAAAGACGGCACTTTTGATGAAGATGTACAGGGGCGAGCGCTTTGGGCTGTGGGTTATGTTTCGGCTGATCGAGCAATACCCGGAGAAATTCGCTTAGCTTCTAGTAAGATTTTTGATCGGGGACTAAAGATTGCCGATAAATTAAAATCTCCCCGCGCCATCGCTTTTACTATGACCGGACTTTATTTCTATTTAAAATCCCATCCCAATCCCAAACTAGTAAAACTTTTTAGAAGTCTAGCTGATAAGCAAATCGAAGCCTACGAGGCCTCGGCTTCGGGAGATTGGCACTGGTTTGAAGACGCACTCACTTATTCCAATAGCAAACTTTCCGAATCGCTCTATTACGCCTACGAACTAATCGGTAATCCAAAATATTTAGAAGTAGCTAATCGAACTCTAGATTTTCTTGGGCAGATTACTTACGAAAAGAATCATTATTCACCAATTGGTCAAAATGGTTGGTATATGCGCGACAGCCAACGTTCTTACTACGATCAACAACCAGAAGATACTGCTTCAATGGTAGAGACCAAGGTGGTCGCTTACAAAATCACTAAAGATAAGCGCCATCTGAATGATGCTTTCACGGCTTTTCAGTGGTTTCTAGGTAAAAATCATTTGGGTCAGATGGTTTACGACGAAGTGACAGGCGGATGCTACGACGGTGTAGGTCAGCACGCCATCAACCTCAATCAAGGCGCCGAATCAACTATTTC
>CAZLXS010000054.1:0-3319 GCA_964563735.1 uncultured Candidatus Saccharibacteria bacterium | reverse complement strand
CCTGCCTACCGGCAGGCAGGCGGCAGGCAGGGTTCCCCTTTGAGTAGAATACCCACTTAATTAAGAACTAAAGGAGGCTTTATATGTTAAAATTCCCTCTATGCTTCCTCTATTAAAGATTTCTGGATCAGCACTAGTTTTGGTAGCTCATCCTGACGACGAGACAATTTGGATGGGAGGAATGATTCTCTCTTTCCCGACTACCAAATGGACGATTCTTTCTCTTTGTCGAGGAGACGACCCAGATCGAGCTCCAAAATTTAAAAAAATTGCGAAGCACTACGGAGCCCGCGGAATTATTTCCGATCTAGAGGATGATGAAAAATTGAATATTAAAGAGAGCTTACAAGAAATTAGAGAGAGAATTTTAAAATTACTGCCCCAGAAAAATTTTGATTATATTTTTACGCACGCTTATAATGGAGAGTACGGACATCCGAGACACAAGGGTGTTCACCAAGTTTTAAAAAAAATAGTTAAAGAGAAAAAAATTTCGGCTAAAGAAATTTTTTGTTTTAGCTACGAATTGGATGAGAAAACTGGATTAGCAATATCAAAGAGTAATTCAGGGTATAGTTTTGATTTAAAACCAAAGATTTTCGCGGAAAAAAGAAAAATTATTCATGAATTGTATGGATTTAAGAAAGATTCTTTTGAATATAAAAGTTGCTCAGCTAAAGAAACGTTTTCTAGATTAGATATATGAAATCAGTTGTTTTGTACGCCTATCCCCCAGAACCAGATGGTTTAAGCCAACAGGGCGATATGCTCTATCGAGGATTTAAAGAAAATAAAGAGGAGGTGCTCCCCTGCCACCTTTCGAGTGAGTTTCAGAAGGAGTGGATTTATAAATTTTTAAAACCAGATGTGGCGATTGGCGTGGGGTTTTGGGGACACACACAAGACATCATTTTGCATCCTCAAAAATATGGAATTCAACCGGTGCCATGGCTTTTAGCGGACGGCTGGGTGGCTAACTACCACAGAGAAATCTCTGGACTACCCTTAGTTTTTACAACTAGTGATTGGGTGGCTAAAACTTTTCTTCGAGATGGAGTGGATACAAAAAACTTTGTGACGTCCTATATTGGACTCGAGACGGAAATATTCAAACCAATTCCTAGAACTGATCCGCGAATCAAATTAACTAGAGAGATGATTGGAGTTAAAGATGATGAGGTGATGATTTTAACTACTGGAGGAGACGTCACCTCAAAAGGAGCACAGGAAATTTTTCAGGCGCTCAAGAAGGTGGACCAAGAATTTAAAAATTGGAAATATGTTTGTAAAATCTGGGGCGGGGAGAGCGCGGATGATCACTACGAAGACGAAATGGCGCTTATAGAAGAGTTAGGAGTTTCGAAAGATAAAGTAGTTTACCTAGAGGGCTCAATGTCCCGCGAATTTATGCCACTCCTCCTAAATGCCTGTGATATCTATGCCGCACCATCACGCCTTGAGGGCTTTGGAATGATCCAAGTAGAAGCGATGGCTTGTGGCAAGCCGGTGATCTCGATCGACGAGATGGGGCCAAAGGAAACGATTATTCATAACGAAACAGGGTTTTTGGCAAAAGTGGCTTCAACAGTGGACTTAACTGAAGAGTGGGCTTATGTGGGTATGGGATTTGAAGAAGATCATAAAATCCAATTTGAAAAACCAAAAACATTTGCTTACCGAGCCGATGTAGACGAGCTCGCCGATTACCTACTTAGATTATTAAAAGATCCCGAGCTTAGGGAAAAAATGGGAGCACGCGCACGCGAACATGCTGTAGATAAATTTGAATATAGAAAAATCGCGAAGCAGATGGCGGATGTGATAAAGACGCGGCTAAAATTATAGCCACTAGCCAATAGGGTGTAGGGTTTAGAAAATTCAAAAATCAAAAGGAAAAATTCAAAAGTGATACTAATATAAATAACAACGACGAAGATCAACATATTTAATTAAAAAAATATCCCGACTCATCTCTGAATCGGGATACAATTTAATTGAAGGAGGGCTAATCTTTGACGGGGTTGAAATGCGATATCCACTTTCGGCCGAGCTTTACCCCGTATCTTTCCAGATGTCGATTTGCTTCTACTCGTTGGCTCCATCGGCCAAGGCTGAAGCACAACCATCCAATTATTGCTCCGCCTATCGCGAAACCGGGTAGGAATTCGCGTAAAAAAGCGTGTGATGTAAAATATTCTAACACTAAAATCACCTCCTTTCAGTTATTAGAATTCGCTTCTTTTAGTATATACTATCTTAAGATTTTTGTCAATTTAATTTTGTGGTTGCAAGACAGCAAAATTGATCGCCGGCGCCGTAGTATACATTTAATTTATTACCAACTATAACCGCGCTTTCAGGAAAAGTTACGTTATTAATAATCCCCTTTTTTTCATAAGATTTCTCTGGTTTTAAAAGCGGATTTTTAGATTGCCAGTTTATTTTTTGAGGATTTTTAAAATCAAGTAGCGCGGCATTAATAGTCCATTCTTTTTTAAGTGATTCGCCGCAATAAATTAACAGCCAGCCATTTTTTGTTCTAATTGGCGTAGCGCCGACTTCTGGACCGCGATAAGCTTTTTTTGTTGGCGTAATTAAAATATGCTTCTGCTTTTCAACTAAAAAATTATCCCAGAATTTTTTAGATTTATTAACTAATTCGTTTATATTTTTAAAATCAGCTAATAGAATTGTTGATTCAGGGCTATCCGAATGCCAAGTAAAAATTAATTTGAACTGATTGTTTATTTTTTCCGGAAAAAATGCGGCTGCTTTTATAAATCCCTCATCCTTTGGAATGTCTGGCCCAACCGGCCCGTGTTTTATAATTTTTTTAAAATCAGCTGTTTCCGCTAAAGCAAGTCTAACTTTTAGGAAATTATTAGAAGTTGAAACTGCGGTATAAAAAATATAATAAATATCTCCAATCTGGCTGATTCGCGGATCTTCGCATCCCATTTTTTCCCAAGCATACTCTGGTTTTATCAATGGTTTTTTCTGGATTTTAAATTTAGTGCCGTCTTTACTTTGAGCATATCCAATTGAAGAAACTCTCCATTTTTTCCAACCATTAATATTTTGAACTGGTTTTTCTTTGCCGGTTGCCCGATACAACATGTGGAAAATTCCATCCTTAAAAATTACTGAAGGATTAAAAACCGCGCTTGATTGCCAATTTAATTTTGAATCTGGTTTTAAAATTGGATTTTCCGGGTGACGTAAAAGTTTCACGTTTATTTAATTAATGAATGAGCGTAGAGATAGGCTCCGGCGCTCCAGGCTTGGTAGGGACTGGCACTACCAGCAACCTTACCTTTTT
>CAZLXS010000053.1:0-3338 GCA_964563735.1 uncultured Candidatus Saccharibacteria bacterium | reverse complement strand
AAATGATCATATTCTTCTATATTTAAATCCAGCTCTTCTTTTATTTCTCTTTTTAAAGCCTCTTCAATACTTTCGTCACCCTCAATTCCCCCGCCAAATATACCAAAAGAATCTGGCAGGCGCCGAGCATTTTTATCCCGCTTTTGGAGGTAGACTAAGATCTCGCTGTTTTTTAATTTATATGGAATTAAAATTGAGACTTCTCTTTTATTTTCTCTTTGATATGCTTCTCTTTCATACTTATTATTCCTATATCCATTTTTGATTGATTCAAAAATATAGAATAGAGGAAATATTAATGGGATTTTTCTGAATTGCTTAATATGGATAATTTCGTGATTGTATGAAATTGGCTTGGCTCTATAAGACAAGAGCACAACACTACCGAGAGTAAACCCGATCACTCCTTTAAGAAATGGTTCGTTTAACCATAATTTTCTTACATTTATAACTATTACAAATTCCCGAGTATCTATTCTAAAATCCCGTGGCAAAGACAATAAACCGACCAACAAACCTAACAAACTCCACGGAAGATTGAGAATAGTAGAGATTATTTTCATAAAGATTTAATGTCTTTCAGAGACGATATATTTACATCCATTAATACCGGCTTTACCATAGTGAACTTTTTCTCTAGGAATATTTATATCGTCACTCGATTTCAGAATTATACTTTTATTATCAAGCTTGATTTCAATCTCTCCTTCTAAAACTAATAGATACATATCAAACTGATGCTTGTGATCTGGATCTTCTTCATTTGGCTTTGCGTCCCAAATATATACTGGATTATATCCTTTTTGTTTTAATTCTTCGATTTTTTGTTCATTACTTTCCATGACAATACTTGATATGTCGCATCAATGAGAATTTTCTATCTTATTATAAAAATCCTTCAATATTCTACGGTCATCCTCATCAAAATTCTGTTCAGACGAAATTTCGTCCTTGCTAAAAAACCTCCCGTATTCCCCCTCTCTAACCTCTACTAACGATTCAAATTCAGGTTCAACTTCGCCGATGAACATACTTGAGATGCCCCATTTAAAATCATAAGTATTAAGAAATTCAAATTTTTTCGGCGTATAATCAAGTTCCTCTTGCATCTCGCGAACCAATGTTTCCTCTGGTGTTTCCCCTACTTCAGAACCGCCACCAAAAAACGCAAAATAACCAGCGTGCCTCGGAGCATCGCTAGATTTTTTTTGCAAATAAATATAAACTTTTCCATCGCGTCTTTGGTAGGGAATAAAACCCGAAACAATTCTCTTCGATTCAGACATATTATTTTTTACTGATTAGTCTTTGATGTTCTTCAGTATTCAAATCTCCGCATTTTTTATACTTCTTTCCACTTCCACATGGACAAGGATCGTTTCTACCAACACCCTGCATACCACTTGCGCTTAAAGATTGAGCACTGGGATTAGCTGGCAAGGTTATAACATTTTGGTTGGTGGCGTTAGGCTCTCCAGACTGATTAACCTGCGCCATTCTAAAAATGTTCATAAAAATCCAAGCATTGAAATTAACCCAAAATTCATTAAAAAGAAGTTTACTTTCTTGGCGATATTCTATAAGTGGATCACGCTGGCCGTAAGCCCGAAGACCAATAGACTCGCTTAATGCTTCTAGGTTTTCTAAGTTAGACATCCAAAGGGTATCTAAAATACTTAAGAGTCGATTTAAAGTTAAAGGATCAAAAGTGGCCTCCATACTTCTTTTGGTAATGAGGTTTTCTAAATTTTCCAGACTCGGATCTTCTGGAAATTTATTTTCATTATTTACAATTCCGGCCTCTTTGAATGCTTTTTCTAAACGATTCTCTTCCTGACTAGCATCTGAATTTTCATTCTCAATATTTTCTTTTTCAAAAATATTATGGAGGTGTCCGTTTGAGGCCTCAAAAATTAAATTGGCGAGATGATCCCGATTTAAACTTTCTAGGATTTTTTGTCTTCTTTCATACACGCTGGAGCGTTGTTTATTTAAAATATCATCATATTCCAAGAGGTGCTTGCGGAGATCAAAGTTGGATCCCTCCACCCTTGATTGAGCTTGCGCCACGGCGCGAGAAACTAACCCAACGTCAATTGGAAGATCATCGGGCAGGTTAAACCTCTCCATCAAATTTTTCACTCGATCACCGCCGAAAACTCGAACTAGATCATCTTCGAGCGAGAGATAGAACTGCGAGGACCCCGGATCACCTTGGCGACCAGCGCGACCACGGAGCTGGTTATCAATGCGTCTCGCCTCGTGCCGTTCGGTGCCAATTACATGAAGACCACCAGAATTTCGAACTTTTTCTGACTCCTCGGGTGTGGGTGGATTACCACCTAAAATGATATCCACTCCCCGGCCAGCCATATTAGTAGCCACAGTGACCGCACCCGGTTTTCCTGCTTGAGCGATAATCGCGCCCTCCCTTTCGTTATTTTTAGCATTTAAAACCTCATGAGGAATATGCGCCTCCGAGAGTAGTGCGGAGATTAACTCGTTTTTCTCGATGGAGGCGGTACCTAAGAGCGTGGGCTGACCGTTTTCACGTCGTTCTTTAACCGCTTGCACCACCGCATTCCACTTGGCAACTTGAGTTTTATAGACCACATCCGAGAGATCCTTGCGTACCATTGGCCGATTAGTTGGGATAGTAATCACTTCTAAGCCATAAACCTTAAAGAATTCTTCGGCAGAAGTTTGAGCCGTACCAGTCATACCACCAATTTTTTTATAGAGACGGAAATAGTTTTGAATGGAGATCTTGGCGTAAGTGCGTGATTCTTCTTTTACGAAGACTCCTTCCTTGGCTTCGATGGCTTGATGCAATCCCCCGTTATAACGGCGGCCCTGAAGCATGCGACCAGTAAATTCATCCACGATAATGACCTCGCCATTTTTAACTACATAATCTTTATCGCGCTTAAAAATAGCTTTAGCTTTTAAACTTTCTTCTAGATAATGGACGAGGCGAAGATTTTGAGGAGAATAAAGCTCGGAGATGCCCATGGATTTTTCCACCTTTTCAATACCTTGGTCAGTAATACTGACTGATCTGTATTTTTCATCTACCAGATAATCTTCCTCTGGGATTAAATTAGAAACTACCCGAGCGAAAGTTTTGTAAAATTCGCTAGATTTTTCATCTGGCGCAGCAATAATCAGTGGTGTTCTTGCTTCATCTATAAGAATGCTGTCTACCTCATCAATTACGGCAAAATGGTGCCCTCTTTGAGATTGGGTTTCCAGTGAATAGGCCAAGTTATCTCGGAGATAATCAAAACCGAACTCATGGTTGGTTCCATAAGTAATATGGGCCAGATAGGCTTCGCGCC
>CAZLXS010000052.1:1706-3370 GCA_964563735.1 uncultured Candidatus Saccharibacteria bacterium | reverse complement strand
TTAAATTCAACTAAGTCGAAAAATCATCGAAGCTTCCGGTACTATTATTCCTCTCTGTATCGCTACTAATCCTCTTTAATCTATGCGAAAGTGTGTTATCCACCCTCAAAAGAAAAACTTTTAATTTCCTTAAAAACTTCACCAAAAAATTATTGATCCACTCATCAAATTTCTCTGGCAAATCAGATGTCACCCATCTTTCAAAAACTCCCCTTCGGGACGCTTCGTCCGATTCCGAAACTCTCGGTAAAGATCTGGCAATCAGATAAAGAATCGTTCCACACGAAACAAGCACCACCAAATTCAATATAAGAGGAATCATGTAGTTAAATTTTAAAACCTACTAGATTAAAAAACGTCCAAATTTAGAAAATTTAAATTTGAAGTCGAGAAAAAGAATTTACCTGAATATTTTCTCCCACCTTCGCCACTAAGTCTTGAATCAGATCCTTAATCACTCTTTTCTCATCCCTAATATAAGGTTGGGCTAATAACTCTTCCACATTTTCTGGTCCAGCCGCTGCAATTTGCATCACAATCTCTTGAGCCAATTTTTGAAATGGTTCCGAACGAACCACGAAGTCTGTCTCTGCTCTTAAATCTAAAAGCGCCCCAATTCGGCCTCCATGAATGTACGAAAAAATCATTCCCGCTCCGGTGCTTCGATCCGAACGCTTGGCCATCTTTTGAAGTCCGCGCTCTCTTAAAATCTCTTGCGCCTTCGCTAAATCACCCCCGGCTTCCTCCAGAGCTTTCTTCGAATCCATCACCCCAGCTCCACTTTCTTCTCTTAATTTTTGAATTAAACTGGAACTTATATTACTCATTTTTTTATTATCTAAATTTCTATTTTCGGAGAAACCGCTACGGGTACTGCCAACTTGCCCTTCTCGATCGCCTTCTTAATTTCTCCTAAAAACCAATTAATACTTTTTCTAGCCTTGTTATTCCCCGCTACAAAATAGTCTAACATATCTGGATCACTATCTACATTGGCAAAAACCACAGTCGGAATATTCATCCTCTTCGCCTCTCTAATCGCCGTATGATGAATGTTTGGATCAATCACCACCAGCAAATCCGGTAAACGATTCAAAGTCTGCAGCCCTCCAAAGAGACCGTCCATTTTCTGAATCTGACTATCAATAATCACTCGCTCTTTTTTAGTATAACGATCAAAAGCCCCACTCGCCAAATCACTGCGTAATTTCTTAAACTGATCGATTCTTCGCGAAATAATTTTAAAATTAGTTAAGATTCCACCAAGCCATCTCGTTGCTACCCACGGATAGTTAAAAGTGCTAGAGATTTCTGTAATCGCCTGCACCGCCTGTGGTTGAGTCGCTACAAAAAGAATCAATCCCCCATTTTTTACTTTCTCTGAAACAAAATTTAGAACCGCGTCCATCCCCTCCAAAGTTTTATGCAGATCAATAATCTCGATTCCTCCCCGATTGGTTAAAACGTACTGCTTCATCTTTGGATTCGCCTTGCTCTTTCGGCGACCAAAAAAAACTCCCGCTTCCACTAAGTCCTTTAAGGCCTCTTCTGGAAATAATTCAGTTGATTTTTGAGCTGTAATCTCTTCGTTCATGATAATGAAAAAATAGCCAACCTTTTAAGTCAGCCAAACTAGTATACCCCACTAAATCCCCTCTGTAAAC
>CAZLXS010000052.1:0-1606 GCA_964563735.1 uncultured Candidatus Saccharibacteria bacterium | reverse complement strand
AAGTAAAGTTATTATAAAAAATCAAAAATCCAAAGCTATCTTTGCCATCTTCCCATCATTAAAAGGGTGCTTCACCTCCTTCATCTCCGTCACCAAATGCGCCGCGTCTATTAGCTCTTTCGGAGCATATCGGCCAGTTAAAAGCACAAAAATCTCATCTGGCACCTTTTTTACGGCTTCCAAAACCCTCGAAACCGCCACCAAGCCCAAAGAAATCGCCACATTCACCTCATCCAAAATAATCAAATCATATTTTTTTTCTGCTACCGTTTTTTCAAAAAAATCCAAGGCCTCTTCAGCGGCTCGTTCGTGCTCCTCTTTTGGCAGGCTATCTCCTAAAATACCCACAAACCCCTTCCCCATTTTTTTTATATCAAAACCATATAGATTTTCTAAACCAGAAAGCAGTTCTGGATTATTTTTATTAATACCCGCTTCTTGATTTTTTAGATTTTTCACAAACTCATCTTCGCCAGAACGCCACGGACCCTTAATAAATTGAATCATTAAAACTTTCTTCCCCCGCCCAATCGCCCGCATCGCCTGTCCAAGCGAAGCCGTAGTTTTACCCTTTCCATTTCCCGTAAAAACCACAATCATAGTCAAAACATTCTAACATAAAAATTAATTAAAAAATGAAACTCCACGACCATAGGATTATGCAAAGGTGGATAAAAAAAGCCGCCGACATCCAAGACAAAAGATGCGGCGGCATTGCGGAGAGTTATATTATTTAAAAGGGTAGAAAATTTGCTGGTAAAATCAGATCACCATACAACCGATAAATCTGATCCACCAACATCCTTGCTTAGTCTTATCAAGCAAGAAAACCGAGAACTACCCTCAAAAACAACTGCCTCCAGTATAGCATATAAATCAATAATAAGCAACCCCCTTTGCTTCGCCATAGCTAATAACGAAGGCGAGTAGACATCACTACGGAATAAGCATAAGTCTTGACATAAATCCTAAAAATTTATATTTTAAAAATAGTAATTTTACCAACCAACTAATTGGAAGGAGGTGCCTTATGCTCATTCTTACAAGAAAACTGGGCGAGGCCATCACCATTGGAGACAACATCAAGGTAGTCGTTCTTGGCATATATGGACGAGAGGTCCGTCTCGGTATTGATGCTCCAATCAAAGTAGAAGTGCATAGGGAGGAAATCTACAACACAATTCAAAAAGAAAAAAATAGTGGAAAGGTTAAGAAGGAATCGATTTTTGTAAGAGCCATATCAACAATGGTTGAATGGTTTCATTTCGTAGGTCCAAAAACTCCACCAAAAAGATAAAAAGTGGGTAGAATATGGAAAGAGTTATCATGACCAAACCAAGGAGACCGAAATATAATCAAGTATCGGTCTCTTTTTTACTTCGTCTCACTAAAGTTTATAAAACATTTGTTAAATTCAAATATTATTTAGAGATTAGATATTAGGAATTTCCGCCTGAGGCGGATCCTCCTCTGGAGGAAGAAATTTTTAGCTGCACCCTATCCCCTATTGGCTATCGCTAATCACTCCTCCTCCCAGCATCTCTCCCTTCTTGGAATAAAAAACCGCCGATTGGCCCTTTGCCACAAATTTTTGTGGCTTTTCAAA
>CAZLXS010000051.1:0-3399 GCA_964563735.1 uncultured Candidatus Saccharibacteria bacterium | reverse complement strand
AATCCACGTCCTAATCTGGATATTTTTTTCGTCAGGGGGCTTAAAATTTTAGTAATTAAGGTTGTATTAAAATTCCCACTCGTGGTTGGATTAAAAGCTAGGATAATTTCTTCAAAAACTCCGCCAAGTTGCTTTTCGCAGAATTTCTTTAGTATTTCAAGACGGTATTTCTGATTTTCTCCGAGTACGCCATTCCGAGGGATCTGGCCCAAAACCAAATAACGTCCATTAAATTTCCCCGTATTTTCGATCGAAATTAAGTCAGTCTCTTTCTCCACAATTGCCAGAATGTTTTTCTTTCGATTTGAATTAGAACAAATACTACAGAGCTTCCCTTCGTTTTCAAAAATAAAAAAACACTCCTCGCAATTTTTTATCTTAGATAAATCAGTAATGTTTTGAGCGAGGGTTGGGGTGATCTCGCGATTTCGGCTAGCCAGATAAAAAGCAATCCTAGTCGCCTGACGTGGACCAATCGAAGGTAGGCTCGAAAGTTGTTCGATCAAATTTTTGATTGCTCTGGGTATCTCCATATTTAGAAGGCTGGTGGTTCGCCTAAATTCTCTTCGATTTCGTGGAAAGCCACTCGCTCGGAATCAAATTTAAACTTCACCGATCCAAGTGGTCCGTTTCTATGTTTGGCTACAATAATCTGGGCTACATTTTGTTCATCAAGTGGGGCCTCAATATCGGTTCTATCTCGATCTTTTCTGTAAATAAACATAACCACGTCGCTATCCTGTTCAATACTTCCAGATTCTCTGAGGTCGGAGAGTCTTGGCTGTTTGTGATCTCTTTGATCCACTGCACGCGAAAGCTGAGAGAGCGCTAAAACCGGCACTTTTAATTCTCGAGCCAACGATTTTAATCCTCGCGAGATTTCCGTCACTTGATTCACCATGTTGTCTGATTTCGTTCTTGGTTGAATCAGCTGAAGATAATCTACGACGATGAGACCTAGTCCGTGTTCCATTTGTAATCGTCTCGCCATTGAACGCATCTGCAAGATATTGGGTGATGGAGTGTCATCTATAAAGATTGGTGCTTTGGATAATTTGTCGAGTGCATATTGAATCATCTCGAACTCCATATCGTCTTTAATTCTTCCCGTTCTAAGTTTCCACAGTGAAACTTGAGATTCTGAAGAAATTAAGCGGTCAATGACTTGTTCGCGAGACATTTCTAGCGAAAAGTAACCCACTGGAATGCCGTGTTTTAAAGCGGCATTTCTGGCGATGTCTAGGGATAAGGCGGTTTTACCAAGCGAGGGTCTTGCTCCTAAAACCACTAGATCGGATTTTTGGAATCCAGACAAAATGTTATCAAGTCCCTTAAATCCAGTAGGCACGCCACGAAGTGATCCATCGCCCTGGTGTAATTTTTCAATTCTTTCGTAAGCTGATTTTAATTCTTCTTTAATGTGAACAAAATTTTGCGAGATGGAGCGCTGGGAGATTGAGATGATTTTTTGTTCGATCTGATCCAATAAATCTTCTACCTCATTTTCTGGATCAAAAGAATCTTCCGCTATTTGAGTAGCAGTAGTAATTAGTTCTCGAAGAATGTGCTTTTCTCGAACGATCTTGGCGTAGTTCTCGATGTGCGCCGCTGTAGGTACTTGATTAGTTAAATCAGCTAAATAACCCGATCCACCGATATCCTGAAAGTAGCCCCTTTCTTTTAATCGAGAAGTTAAGCTTAGAATATCAATCGGCTGGTGCTTTTCAAAAAGTTCTAAAATAATTTCATAAATTTTTTCGTGCGCTGGAATGTAAAAATCTTTTGGATCTAAAATATCCACCACCTTAATGAGCGATTCCTTATCAATTAAAATAGCTCCCAAAACAGACTGCTCTGCTTCTTTATTATTTGGTGGAACTTTAATGCCTTGTTTATTCATAAAAATTAAGAATCCGAAGATTCGTGTTGTACTCGTCCCCGTCGTTCTTTAAGTTGCAAATTCCTATCTTCTGTATAGGAATGGTCCAAGTGGGGTGTCTTCAACTTCAAATCCTAAAGCATTAATTTTTTTTCTCAAGTCGTCTGACTTGGTAAACTGTTTATTGATTCTGCATAACTCTCTTTCTTTAGCCATTTTCTTTACTAAATTAGGTGGAATGGTGGTTTTTACGACTAAACCCAGTGTTTCTAGGGCTTTTTTGATCGAACTCGCTACATTTTCGGCAGTTTGTGGTTTTAAGGACCACATCTTTGGATTAGTCTCAGAAATTAAACTAAAAATCTCTGCCAAAGCTTTTGGGGTATTGAAGTCATTACTCAGGGCATCAAAAAAATCCTGCTCCAGTTTTTTTAAATTCAAGCTCTTAGTTTTTTGAGAGCTACTAGGTTTTTTTTGGTGCGCCACAAATTCTAATTTTTGAACAAATTCCAGCAAAGAACTCCACTTCTTCTCGTTTTGTTCTGCCACCTCTTCTGTATAGTTAAGAGGGGATCTATAGTGATTACTCAAAGTGATTAAGCGCAAGATCTCTGGTCTATGCTTCTTTAAAAAATCTTCAATCGTCACAAAATTTCCCAAACTCTTCGACATCTTTTCTCCATTTACGTTTAAAAATCCAGCGTGCATCCAAAAGCGGACAAAAGGATGTTTACCCGAGGCCGATTCTTGTTGGGCGATCTCGGCTTCGTGATGGGGGAACTTTAGATCCATCGCTCCGCCGTGTAGATCATATTGTGGTCCAAAAAACTTTTCAGAAATGGCGGTGTCCTCAATATGCCATCCAGGTCGGCCACTACCAAATTTAGTCTTCCAACTTGGTTCGCCATCCTTAGAAAATTTCCACAAAGCAAAATCACCTTTATTTTTTTTATGAATCGCCTCATCAATTCGGCTAACCCCATCTTCTGCTTGAGTAATCGTTCTTCGAGCCAATTTTCCATAATTAGGAAAGGTAGAGATATCAAAATAATATCCTTCGTTTTCTATTTTATAAGCGTGCCCTTTTTTAATCAGAGTTTCTACTTGATGGATGATTTGTTTTATATACTTAGTCGCTGGCGCGTAAGTCGTCACGGCAGAGATGTCTAACGCGCGCATATTTTTTTTATAGATTTGAAAAAACTTCTTGGCTATTTGAGCAGGGGATTGTTTCTCTTCTTTCGCCCGTTGAATGATTTTGTCGTCTACGTCTGTGATGTTTTGAAGATAATTTACTTTCCAACCACTACTTCTTAAAAAACGTACAAAGCTATCAAAGACCAAGTAGGTTCGAGCGTTACCGATGTGGGGGTAATCGTAAACCGTTGGTCCACAAACAAAGATTTTTAGATCTCGTCCAGTGGGTTTTTTTACCTCTTCAATTTTCTGACTTAAGGTATTAAAAATCTTCAACTTCATATCTATCAAGTATCAATTATCAGCTCCAACAAATCAAGAAA
>CAZLXS010000050.1:2065-3463 GCA_964563735.1 uncultured Candidatus Saccharibacteria bacterium | reverse complement strand
AAACCGAACTCATGGTTGGTTCCATAAGTAATATGGGCCAGATAGGCTTCGCGCCTTGAAATCGGTCGCAAAAATTCTTGCTGAACCAAAAAACTACCCGTGGTGTCGCGTTCTTTATCAATCAAAGCTTCGCCTTCTGGTGGAATTTTAAAATTGGGGTCATAGAGAAAAGCGCCATTCGGAACCAAGCAGGCCACTGAAAGCCCTAACGCGTAATAAACTTGCCCCATCCAAACGGCATCACGCCGAGCGAGGTATTCATTTACCGTGACGACGTGGACACCATTTTCTTGAAGCGCATTTAGGTAAACCGGCGCAACGGCGGAGAGTGTTTTACCCTCACCAGTCGCCATTTCTACTACTGCTCCATGATTTAGAGCTAAACCACCCAAAAGCTGAACATCATAAGGACGCTGACCTAAAGTACGTTTGGCCGTTTCACGAACCAACGCAAAAGCTCGCGGAGTAATTTCGTCTAAACTATCTAAACTTTTGGCTTGTTGTTTTAGTTTTTCACTTTCTGCCCGAAGAGCTTCGATAGAAAGATTAGAAAATTCTTTTTCGTAAGTTCCAATTTCTTCGATTATGTGACGAAATTTTTCGAGAGGATCTGCTTTGAAAAACTTTTTAAATAGATTCATCTGTAGTTTTTACTCGACGAGGCGAGAGCTTGTCTTTATACTTTTCGATTTGAAGTTGAATCTCATCTTTTACGACATCAATAGCTTTATGTAGATCTTCCATTGTATTACTAGCTCGGAAGAGCTTACCATTTACATTTAGATTGGCTTCAGCCATGAAAACGTCGCCCTTATAATGATGCTTGGTGGTTCTCGCTACTTCAATTCGAAGTTCGGCCTCCCCATCTTCTTCAAATTTTTTAATAATCTTCGTAATACCCGAAAACTTCTCGTTTATGTAGGTTTTTAGGCTTGGAGTGAGGTCTAGATTAGTCCCTTTTAAATCTATATTCATGGCGCAATTATACCCAAAAAAGACCAAAAACAAAAGACCCTTTTTAAGGGGTCTTTTGTTGTAATTTAAAAGAAGACTATTTCCGTCGCTTTGCAGTCTTTCGTTTCTTGGTCGTCTTTTTCTTAGTGGTTTTTCTCTTAGCAGTCTTCTTGGTAGCTTTCTTTTTGGTTGTTTTCTTTTTTTTCATTTTATCAATGTGCTAATTATACCGACCTTTGTGTGAACCTAATTTTATTTTTTTCGGTTCACTCAATTGAGTTTCTGTTTTTATGAAACAGAGTTTTTTAAATATTTTTTCTCAATTGAAAAATTTTTTAATTCGATTTAAATCATAAAAAATGATTTGGTCGGATCGATTTAAAAAACTTTCTATATAAATTTTAACATCTGGGTGGAAAATAGAAATAGAAACTGTGGAAAACT
>CAZLXS010000050.1:0-1965 GCA_964563735.1 uncultured Candidatus Saccharibacteria bacterium | reverse complement strand
TCCGAGAGCTTCCCAAATACAAAGAACTCACTCAGCTATAAAAAGAAAATTTCTCTCAAAGAAATAGTTCGCTCAAGTATAAAAAGAATAAATGAAAATCACTCCGGTGAAACCGGAGTGATTGGGTTAATTAGTTATGAGAGTATTCGAGTTGTGAATACGGCAAGCATTAGACAAAGAATACTAATGTCTAGAAGCTGATAGCGAGGAACCATTGTTTTGGGCGAGACAACTAACCGACCACCATAATATACTAGAGATATTATGACGAGAAGATAGAAGATATTTGATATCGAGGTAAGAGAAGAGTGGATCAAAATATTTATGACAACACCTATGGCCACTAAAATGAGGTTGAAGGCTATTCTGACCGCCCGAGGCTCACCAATTACCATGACCATGGTAATTCTTCGACCTCGATCAACTGGTTGATCATCAATATCTTTGATTATTTCACTTGCCAGATAAACAAAGAAAACTACACAGGCAATATTCCAAGCAAGAAGATTTTCTCCTGGATTAGAGGCGGTGTAACCGATTACCACGGGACTCAAACAGCAAAAAGCGATGGATAGATTTTTCCAAGGCCACTGGCGATCAAGAGTAATTGGATAGAAGAGAATGACTAGAAAAAATAATCCTAAGAAAATAAAACAGGTTGTAGAATCAATCCAGATCGTGGCAATAACTCCAGCCACCACGAAAGAACTTAATCCAAAAATCTTAAGTAAGTGTGGTCTTCGGATGATAACTGGATCCCAATATTTTTCCTGATATATTCTCCATTTCATACCATAATGAAATAAGTTAGCGCCGAGGCAGGAAAAAAAGAGACACAGGGCAGGAAAAATATTCTCACTAGTAAACCAAGAATCACCGTCATTAAGCAAGGTGATTAACCAAGTACTTATAGCGGCAATAAAACATTGTCTCAATCGAGTCAGCTTATATAATAATTTTAAAGAACTCATTAGACCTCCTTCTTGTGCTAATAGACAGTTTAATGTTGAGAAAAATTTGAGTCAACAAATTAAAACAATCAACCATGCCTTGAAAGAATGCGACCTAAACAATCTGCACTTCTTCTTCGAGTACGATGTTAAACTTCTTTTTGACTTCGATTTTAATTAAATTCATCAGTTCTAAAACATCCGAGGCTCTGGCGTCTAAAACATTCACAATGAAGTTGGGGTGTTTAGGCGAGATCATGGCTCCGCCAAAGCTAATACCCTTCAAACCGCACTCAGAAATCAAACGAGCGGTGGGAATAACTGGGATGGGGTCTTGTTTGATCGATCGAGCAAAAACTTTTCTAAAGCGGGGCGGAACTTTTTTTAGATCAACATTTTTAAAGATACTTCCAATGTTGGGATACTCTAATGGCTGACGTTCTTTGCGATAGTTTATTTTTTCGTTGATGGATTCTTGGATTTTTTTAGGATCTCCTTTTGCTAATTTAACAGTGGCGGAGATAATCACCTCCCTCCCCTGCTTTTCTTTAAAGATGCTGTTCCGATAACTAAACCTGCAAGCAGAATTTTTGCGAATAATAATTTTTTCGGAAACTAGATCAAAACTTTCGACTGATTCAATATTGTCTTTGATCTCGCCGCCAAAGGCGCCGGCATTACCACGAACAGCTCCACCAAAAGATCCCGGTAATCCGCCGGCCCACTCTAAGCCAGATAGTTTGGATTTTACTGTTTGCTTAAGAAGCTCTTGCACATCTACGCCGGCGCCTATTTTTATTTTATTACCCGAGAGAGAAATAGATTTAAAATCTGGCTTAATGATCAAACCAGAGAAGCCATCATCTGAGATAAGCAGATTAGTTCCTCCGCCCAAGATAAAAGAATCTAACTTATTCTCTTTGACCCATTTAGTTGCATCCCTCAACTCTTTGATCGTTTTGACGGCGAAAAAATACCGCGCTGGGCCGCCAATCTTGTAGTTACTATATTTTGA
>CAZLXS010000049.1:2566-3475 GCA_964563735.1 uncultured Candidatus Saccharibacteria bacterium | reverse complement strand
ATCTGCCGTCAGATCTCTTGCCACATCATCGGGTCTTAATCCATGAGATTGTGGCCAGAATTGAAAACAGGCGGAGCAGATAGTTTTGTGGGCAATCGTTGATCGGTGCGTAGCAGGGGTTGGGTGATAATAGTCACCAGCCCCTTTTTTATAATAAGCGTTGATTGTGGGGTAGGATATTTTGCGTGTTCCACTCAAGATTCAAAAAACATTGAAGAAAACATGGTTTTTCTCTAGAATAAATTATTCATGATTAATATTGGAATTATTGGCACTGGTTTTGGTGGCCGAACACATATTCCCGGATTTAAAAAAATCCGCGGTGTAACAGTTTTGGGAATTGCTGGAAAATCTAAGGAAAAAACTTTGCTCATAGCAAAACAACACAATATTCCCTTGGTGTTTTCTTCTTGGAAAAAATTGATTGCGCATCCAGAAATCCAGGCAGTTTGCATCGTCACGCCTCCAAAATTTCATAAAGAAATGGCGATTTTTGCTGCTAAGAATAAAAAAAATATTTTTTGCGAAAAACCTCTTGCTCTATCAGCTCGGGAAGCGAAAGAAATGGTTAAAGTCGCAAACGAAAACAAAATCATCCATATGGTGGATTTTGAGTTTAGAAATATTCTGGGATTAAAAGAATTTAAATATTTTTTGATTAAAAATAAAATTGGTAATCTGCGCCACATTAATGTGGGCTGGCTTACTGGGGGGCAGGCTGGGTTCAATTCAAAGCGTGGATGGCAGAATGATAAAAAAATGGGAGGGGGGACTCTTCTGGCTTACGGGTCCCATGTCCTTGATTATATTGAGTGGCTTTTTGGTTCAATCTCTGCTGTCTTAGGAACTCTCGATGTGGCCAAAAAAAATGGCTCAACCGCAGAAGATACCTGCGATCTGATTTTAAAA
>CAZLXS010000049.1:0-2556 GCA_964563735.1 uncultured Candidatus Saccharibacteria bacterium | reverse complement strand
TATTGAGGCGTATGGGGACCTGGGGTCATTAAAGTTGATTAATAAAAACCCAGGAGACATTAATTCGGATTTTATTCTTTCTCATTTCTCTCTTCAATCCCAAAAAGAGATTGTTATTAAAACTCCAATCTCCAAAAGAGACCGTTCCGCTTCTGATAGTCGTCTCAGTATGTTTTTAAAAACTGCCGAAAATTTTATTTCTGCGATCAAGGTTAATAAAAATCAATCCCCCTCTTTTGTTGATGGCCTGCGTACTCAAGTTATTCTTGATGCAATTAAAAAATCGAATTTGGAAAAAAGATGGATAGGGATTAGGTGAGACTACAATAACTTTGCCTCGTAGAGATCTTTATCGCGCTCACTGAATTTTTCCGATTTTAACAAAAGGAAAGATGATTTCTCTAAAAATTTTATAGTGTGGGTTTCAAATCGATCAATCTCTACTCCCTCTCCCTCTTTTAGAATCATCTTTCTCACGCCACCATTCTTTAAGATATTTTTTATCAAAAATTCCGCAGAACCTGACAGTATAAAAAAAATAGCCTTATTTTTTTTATGGTAATGATTCCCCATGATGGCATTCTTCCGCATCGTCCCATAGTTTACGGACTTCCATTTTCTATCACTATTCACATATTCTCGGAAGGTGCCTCGGTGATCGTCACGCTCATAAAGATACGATATTTTCTTCATATTTTCTGATTTTACTATACTAGAGATAGTAATGTAATTATTTATTTTTAACAAATTTTCCTGCTTAATCTTAAGATTGTTTTGTTTGTAAAATTAATTGAGCGATGCTATATTCAAACCAATCTTTTAGGATCCATGAATAATTCTTCGGATACCATTAGATCATCTTTTGGAAAACACGCCGAAGTTTTTCGTAAAAGTGCAGATGGTCTAATTATCGATATAGAAAAAGGCTTGGCAATGCTTACTGATCTAATAAAAAACGATCAGCACCTTTTTGTTTGTGGGAACGGTGGTTCGGCAGCTGATGCCCAACATTTTTCTGCCGAATGGGTTTGTAAATACTCAATAGATCGAAAACCGCTAAAAGCAACAGCTTTAACCGTTAACTCCTCTTCTCTAACCGCTATTGGCAATGATTATGGTTTTAGCAGTATTTTTAGTCGTCAACTTGAGGCTGTCGCAAGGGCTAATGATCTATTGGTTGCAATCAGCACCAGCGGTACTTCTCCCAATATTATTGAAGCTATTAAAAAGGCCAAATCTCTAGGAGTCAAAGTTATTGCTCTAACCGGAGAGAAGGGAAGAGGTTTAATTGATCTAGCCGATCTTGCCATTGTCGTTCCATCCTCCGAAACCGCTCGAATTCAAGAAGTTCACGAATTTATTTATCATGTTTGGTGTGAGTGTATTGACTCTATTTTGTTTTCCAAATGAAGATAGCTCTGCTCCATTTTTACCTTGCAACTGCAAGTGGTGATCCAAGGATGGTTCTTTCTATTGCCAAAGAGCTTAAAAATCAGGGGCACAATGTAAAAGTTTATTGTTCAGAATTTGATTCTTCTTTCTTGCCTAATCTTCACGAAGGGTTGAGCGTTAAAATCGTACCGCCCAAAAAACCTCTAAATTCTGTTTTAGGCGCGACCACTTTTTTCGGTAAAATTATTGAGCGGGTTCGTCGTAATCAACTCCATACAGATTCAGCTCACCGTATTGAAAAAGAATTAGATCCAGATTTTGATTTTATTTTTTGTGAAAACGACTACACCTACAAAGCCGGAGCGCTTTATAAGAGAAAGCATCCCAATGCTAAGGTAGTTTGGATTATGAATAATCCTCCTTTCTATCATTCAAAAAAGAAAAATTTTATTTCCAATCTGCTGAGTAGCTCCCTCGCTTTTTATGAATCTATTATTATGAAGAAGTTTTCCAAATGGATCGATTGGGTGATTGTTTATGATAAAAGTTATAAAAAAGGAGCAGAAGCTTTAGGTTATGACGCTAAGCTTATTGGTAATCCTTTAGATTTTGATTATTTTTATTCGCCCGTGAAGGAAATAAGTCCAAATCAGGATATCCATCTTTTAGCAGCTGGAGCCTTAAGTCCATTCCGCAGGTTTGAAGATGCAATTACCGCAACAGCTCTTCTTCGAAAACAAGGATATGCTGTTCGTTTAACTATCGTGTGCAAGGATTATTGGTCAGATAAAAGCTATCGTCTTAGGTTCGAAAAGCATATCGAAGATTCTGGTGTCGCTAATTTTATAGATGCTCGATTCAGTGGAGTAGATGAGGAAGAAATGATATCTTTATTAAAAACATCGCATATTAGTGTAGTACCTAATAATGCCAGAGTTTGGATTGTTACCGCATGCGAAGCTATGGCTTCTGGCTTACCGGTAGTGATCTCGGACGCAACGGCAATGACCGATATATTCGAGAACGAAAAATCAGCCCTATTTTTTAAATCCGCAAATCCAGATGAGATTGCTTCTTGCATAAAGAGGCTTATCGATGATCCAGTTCTTTACTCAAAAATAGCCTTATCTGGTCAGCAGTACGTTAAAGAGCATCTTAACTTTA
>CAZLXS010000048.1:0-3503 GCA_964563735.1 uncultured Candidatus Saccharibacteria bacterium | reverse complement strand
CACAAAATTTATAAGCTTCCCTTGCACAAAAACAACTTTTTTAATCTCGTTATTCCCAATAAACTTACTCACCTTCTCGCTCTCTAGCGCCATCTTTCTCACTCCCTCTTCGTCTAAATCAGTCGAAACCACAATCGTGTCTCGCACTTTTCCATTCACCTGCACCACCACATTCACCTGATCCTCTCTAAGCATCGCCTTATCGTATTCTGGCCACTTCTCTTCGTGGAGATAAGTTTTATTACCCAAGATCTCATGCCAAATCTCCTCCGCCATATGCGGAGCAAAAGGATAGATTAATTTAATAAGATCTTTATACTTAGAAACCGAAACTTCATTCTGTTTTTCTGCTTCATTCAAAAAAATCATCAAAGCGCTTACAGCCGTGTTGAAACTAAGATCATCAATATCCTCCGTCACCTTCTTAATAGTCTTATGCAACAACCTTTCTAGATTCGTATTATTCGCAACACCTGCCTGCCGGTAGGCAAGGTTAGCATGCATTCGTATATTAGCATCTCCCCCACGGCAAAAGAACTTCCACACTCTCCTCAAAAATCTTTCTGCTCCAATAATCCCCTTTGGATCCCAAGGTTGACCTTCATTAAAGGGTCCCATAAACATCTCGTAAACTCGAAAAGCGTCCGCGCCAAACTCCCCAATCAAATCATCTGGGTTAATCACATTTCCCCTACTCTTCGACATCTTCTGATTGTCCGTGCCTAAAATCAAACCAACATGTCGAAGCTTTTTAAATGGTTCGGAAAAATCCAAATATCCTTCATCCTGTAAAAATTTTGTAATAAATCTTGAATACAATAGATGCAGTACCGTATGCTCTGCTCCAATCACGTACAAATCAACTGGCATCCAATAATTCGCCTTCAACTTATCAAAAATTTCTTTTTCATTATGGGAATCAGTGTAACGCAAAAAATACCAAGACGAATCTACAAAAGTATCTAGCGTCTCGGAGTCCCGCTTCGCTTCCCCACCACAATTCGGACACGAAATTTTAATAAATTCTTCCGAACTCTCTAGTGGTGGCATGCCCTGTGGGCGAAAATCTTTTAGGTCTGGCAATAAAACTGGCAAATCTTTTTCTGGCACCGGATTAATTCCACACTTCTCGCAATGAATCATTGGAATCGGGACTCCCCAATATCTTTGCCTAGAAACTGACCAATCTCGAAGTTTGTATTGAATCTTCTTCTGACCACCAACAAACTCAGCAATTTTCCACTTCGCCTCCTCCGAATTCATTCCATCAAATTCACCTGAGTTAATTAAAGTTCCCTCTCCTCCATAAGCTACCTGCCTGAATAGACTCTTTTCACTCGTAGTATCGTAACCAAGCTCAATCGCCCTACCCACGGCTTGGTTCAGAAAACCAATCCAATGCTCCAAATCTCCTCCCCGCCTAAAATTCTCCACCTCAAAATCAGATAATATCTCCTGAGGAGTAACCCAACCAACTTCAAATTTCTCGTGATCCTCCAACTTTAAGGTTTTAGTTTTCTTACTTTTTAGAATAATTAGATAGCAAGAAGTAAACGTTACTCGATTTACATTTTTAGCATCGTTGAAAAAATGGGCATGGGCTTCTTCAATCTTCTCTACATATTCAAAATCATACAAACCACTCTCTTCCGTAACTTCTCGCAAAACACCCGTCTGATTATCTTCATCTTTATCTGTTCCACCAGAAAAAAATCCCAAATGACCGCTACTCCATTTTGCCACAGCATACTTTTGAGTTTCTGGATCAAACACCACCCCACACCCCCCATCTCGCCATTCTTCATCCTGTCTTTTCTGGCCAGTTTCTCGAGCAATAACCTGCAAAATTGGTAAATTAAATTTTTTCGCAAAATCAAAGTCACGCTCATCGTGCGCCGGCACTGCCATGATTGCCCCAGTTCCATAAGAACCCAAAACATAATCGGCTACCCAAATCGGAATCTCTTTTTTGGTTGCTGGATTAACCGCCATTAAACCCTTAACCTCGATTCCAGTTTTTTCCTTCCCCTCAGCCAACCTCTCTAACTCTTTTTTATTTTTAGCATCTTTAATATAATTTTGAACTTCCTCGTAATTCTCAATTCCTAATTCCTTATTCTGCAACAAATTATTTTCCGGCGCCAAAACTAAATATGTTGCTCCAAAAATCGTATCCGGTCTCGTCGTAAAAACTTTTATTTTTAAATCACTATTCTTAACTCCAAATTCTATTTCTGCTCCTTCCGACCTCCCAATCCAATCTTTCTGTCTTTTTATAGTGGCCTCCGGCCAAATTAATCCATCTAGATCCTCCAGTAATCTCTCCACATAATCTGTAATTTTCAAAAACCACTGCTCCATCTCCTTCTGCTCAGTATCCGCTCCGCATCTCTCGCATTTTCCACCAACCACCTGTTCGTTCGCTAAAACTGTTTGATCTTTTGGACACCAATTTACTTTTGCTTTTGCTCTATAAGCCAACCCCTTTTTATAAAGTTGAATAAACAACCACTGAGTCCACTTATAATATTCCGGCGAAGAAGTATTAATCTCTCTATCCCAAGCATACGAAAGCCCAAACATCTGCACCTGCCGTTTAAAATTTTTCACACTTTCTTCCGCTACCTCTTTTGGACTCCGCCCAACTTTAATTGCATAGTTTTCTGTTGGCAATCCAAAAGCATCCCACCCCATTGTGTACAGAACATTCTTCCCTTTCATTCTTTGGTACCGAGCATTCAAGTCTTCAGCAATATAGCCCTTTGGATGACCCACATGAAGCCCAGCCGCCGATGGATATGGAAAAGTCTCTAATTGATAATACTTATCTTTTTTTGAGTCCTCTGTAGCTCTGAAAACTTTCTCTTTTAACCACTTCTCTTGCCACTTTTCCTCAATTTTCTTAAAATTATATTCCATATATAGGTAATATAAGCCAATTTTAGTCGAAAAACCTCTTAAAAACAACGCTCTTAAATATGAAAATAATCGTTGGCACAAAAAACAACACCAAAATATCTGCCGTCCAAGAAATCATTTCTGATTATGATTTTCTAAAAAACTCGGAAGTTATAGGAATTGAAACAGAATCAGGAGTAAACGATCAACCAAAATCACTAGAAGAAACTATTAGGGGGGCTAAAAATAGAGCCGAAAAAGTTTTCGAAAATTGTAATTACAGCATAGGCATAGAAAGCGGATTAATGAAGGTTCCAGAAACTAAAAGTGGCTTTATGGATGTTTGTGTTTGCGCTATCTTTGATGGAAAAAATTTTCACCTTGGACTTTCTTCGGCTTTTGAGTATCCAAAAGAGATAACTAGACTAATTAACGAAGATGGTTTGAATGCTACGGAAGCAGCTAACAAAATTGGACTTACCACAAACCCCAAACTAGGTTCCGCTGAAGGAATTATTGGAATTATCACAAAAGGAAGAATTACTCGAAAAGAATATACAAAACAAGCTATCCGCACAGCTCTTATGCACCTAGAAAACCCAGAA
>CAZLXS010000047.1:2446-3535 GCA_964563735.1 uncultured Candidatus Saccharibacteria bacterium | reverse complement strand
CGGTAGGCAGGGATCCGCCTCAGGCGGAAATTTCTAATCAAATCCCAATGACTAATTTCTAAATAAAAAAGCTTCAATTCTGAAGCTTTTTTATTACTTAGCTAGCGCTTTGGCGATACGAGACTTGAGGCGATCGGCTTTGTTTTTCTTGATGACGTTTTTCTTGGCGGCTTTGTCTAAAACCTGAAAAGCTTTAGCGAGAAGGTCTTTGGCTTTATCCTTGTCTTTGGTTTTGATAAGTTGGCGAACTTCTTTAACGGTTTTCTTATAGGCCTCTTTGTTTTTGAGGTTTTGGGCTTTTCGCCTTCCACTTTGGCGGAGAGCTTTTTTGGCTGATGAGGTGATAGGCATAATTTTGGGTTAGCTGTTGGATGTTGTAATTGTTCTACATATTAATGCTTTGGTTCTAAAAAGTAAAGACTTTAGGGTTTGGGTTCGGAGTTCCCATTGAGGCCAGAGATTTTCTTTAAGAAATTTTTGATGAGGGGTTTTTTGGTAAGATATTTAACCAAGAATTGGAAGATAAAGATGGAGACGACTACGACGGTGACAGTGAATTCTATTTTTTTGAAAAATTCAGCCGAAACGAATGGAAGGAGTCCGGAGCCGATAACGCTGCTTCCAACCAGTAGGATGGCGATCCAAAAGATGGTGGTTTTAACGTTGGCTTCAAAAAATTTTTTAATACTGACGTTTTGAGACCAACCCAGAAGAAAAAGAAAAGGAGCAGTGACGGAAGAGAGGAATTTAGAAAGGTAGAGCCACTTTAAACTGTCTTCGTGAATGTGCTTGGCAATTAAGTCGTGATGAGGGAGGTGGCTTTTGATAAGATTTCCAAGTTTGGTGCCACAGAGTTTTTTGCCCAAAATAAACCAGAGAGAATCTCCGCTTAGGTCGGCCAGGGTGACTGTGATGGTAACGCCAAGCATACCCCAAGGACCTAAACCACCCAAGAAGGCGACAACAAAGGCCGAGAAAGCTACGGCGTTGCCTAGAATAATAGTGGAGAAATAAAGGACGATATAAGTCCAGATTTCTGTAGGGATAAAGCCCATTAATTTAAAATCGCCCTTCTTATAGGCGAGATGG
>CAZLXS010000047.1:0-2346 GCA_964563735.1 uncultured Candidatus Saccharibacteria bacterium | reverse complement strand
TTTTTGTTGACGTTTTTGGCCTAGTTCATTAAGATGACACGCAGATGGTGGGCGTAGCTCAATTGGTAGAGCTCCAGTTTGTGGCACTGGCGGTTGCGGGTTCAAGTCCCGTCGCTCACCCCATAGAAGGTTAGATGTTGGAAGTGTTTGATGTAAGATGTTTGGCGTTTGATGTTAAAAAGGCAAAGGGTTTTGTGGTTTGATTTTTAGTATAGAAGAGGTTAGGTTTATTTTAGTAAGTTTAATTAAATAATGGAGGTGGAAGTTGTTTGAGGCGACTGTATGCTTTTTTATGCGTAATGGAGCGACTGGGCCCGAGGTTTTGCTGCCTCGTAAACTGACTGGATTTGGAACCGGCAATCGAAATGGGTATGGTGGTCATATAGAGACTAAAGAAACTCCAGAAGAAACAACTATTCGAGAGATAGGAGAGGAGTGTGGAGTAGAAATTTCGGAAGATGATCTGGATTTGCTTGGAAGGATTTTGATCTATCGGGGTCCCAGAGAGTCGGTGGATTTGTATGTGTATATCTGTTGGGATTCAAATAGGGATTTTGGTGATTCTAGCGAGATGGCCGACCCGCAGTGGTTTTCGGAAGATCAATTACCAATCTCGGAAATGAATGAAGGCGACGAGTTGTGGATTCATTACGTACTTCAAGGAATCCAATTTGGCACGTGCGTTCTTTATAAAACTAGAGATGGAGAGTTGGTTTTTGTGTCGCCGACTCTAGGAATCTAAGACCTCCCCTAAACGGACTAGGGGGAGGTCTTTTGAATTTGAATTTTTGGGGTGAGTGGTTTAGACTTTTGACATGTCCCGTTAGAAATAGTTGGTAAGTACGGGAATGTTTTTTAGTTTAGAGTATTAATATAGGAGCTAGCGCATTGTGATTTTTTCACTTAAGATAACAAAAAATATTTATTTCTAACGGGACATGCTTTTATCTCAAAACCAGATTTTGGAGCACATGAAAAAAGGGACGATTGTGATCGAACCCTTTAATGATCGGAATTTAAAAACGACAAGTTATGACGTGACGTTGGGTGAGTGGTTCTGGAGAGAGAAGGCGCCTAAGGGCAGGCACACCATTCATAATCTTTATGATGAAGCTTCAACTAGATCGGTGTGGAGCGGGCCGTTTGAGGCACAAAAAATGGCGGATATTAAAAAAGAAATTAGCGGGGTTGATTTTAAAAATATACCAGATGACGCGAAGGTGATTTTGCTTGAACCGGGCGAGACGGTTTTGGCGCACACCAAAGAATTTATTGGTGGACGAGATATTTGTGTAGCAAAGATGTATGCGCGCTCTTCGATGGGGAGAAATTTTGTGGAGGTATGTAAAGACGCTGGTTGGGGAGATGTGGGTTATTTTAATCGTTGGACAATGGAGGTAACAAACAACTCGCAATATTTTTCGATTCCACTGGTGGTGGGACGAAGAATCGCGCAGATGGTTTTTTATGAAGTGGCGCCACTTAATAAAAAAGAAGTGGACTATGTGGGCGAGGGAGGGAAGTATCAGGCGTCGCAGGATTTAAATGAACTTAAAAGATTATGGAATGCAGAGATGATGATTCCGCAGATGCATCGGGATTGGGAGATCACGAGTGGTGCTTAGCCACTAGGGTTTAGGGTGTAGCACACTAATTAAAAGTTAAAAAATAAAAGTGTAAAATTTTTGTGACTAATATTAATTTACTTAAATTAATATTAGTTTTTATAGTAGAAAATTAGTATATTAGTATTATGAAGGATAAGGAAATAGAAAATTTAATTAAAGATGAAACGCGGAGGCAGAATGAGACGATCAATTTAATTCCTTCGGAGAATTTTGTTTCGGCTGATGTTTTGGAGGCGCTTGGATCTATTTTTACAAATAAATATGCCGAAGGATATTCGGAAATGCGTTATTACGGTGGGAATGAATTTGTAGATAAGCTAGAGAATTTAGCTAAAGATAGAGCGCTGAAAGCTTTTGGACTCAGTAGTGATAAGTGGCATGTGAATGTGCAGGCGTATTCTGGAAGTCCGGCTAATTTAGCGATTTATGTGGCGCTTGTACCGCTTGGAGAAAAGATTATGGGATTGCAACTCGATATGGGCGGACATTTAACGCATGGGCACAAAGTTAGTTTTACATCGAAGGCGTGGGTTTCGGTTCCGTATTCATTAGATAAAGAAACTGAACTTTTGAATTATGAAGCAATTAGGGAATTAGCAATTCAAGAAAAACCAAAATTGATTGTGGCGGGATACACGGCTTATCCGCGAATTGTGGATTTTAAAAAATTTAGAGAGATTTGTGATGAGGTGGGAGCGTATATGATGGTAGATATGTC
>CAZLXS010000046.1:2395-3811 GCA_964563735.1 uncultured Candidatus Saccharibacteria bacterium | reverse complement strand
TACGAGCTTTACTTTCATAACGATTTTGATGGACATGCCTCGGCGGCGGTCTTTTTAAATTTCTTAAAAAAGAGAGGCGATGATGCTTCTTCTATTAATCCAGTAGATCACGAGATCAAGGCAGAGTGGCCGAAACTTAACCCGAAAGACGATTTTGCGGTTTTTGATTTTTATTTTCACCCGCGGGCGACATATTTTTTTGATCATCATCGAACTACTTTTATTAAAGAAGTGTGGAGAAAAAAATTTAAAGAGAGTTCTACTTATTATTTAAAACCAGAATACCCATCGTGCTGTGGTCTGGTGGGGAAGATGTTAGAAAGAGACCATCAATATTTTCCAGATAAGAAAATTAAGGAACTTATAAAATGGTTGGATATTGTTGATGGGGCTCAATACAAATCTGCGAAGCAAGCTATTTTAATGAAAGAGCCGGCTCTTAGAATTAATGCTTATATTGACTATGCGATTAAGCGTGGGCAGAAGACTGATTGGATTGTTCGAGAATTGGCTAGTAAATCTATTGGCTTGATTGCAAAGAATCCAAAGATTATTTCTTTTTATAAAAAAACCGTAAAAGAAAATAAGAAATCAATGATTTTCTACCAGAAAAACTTGCAGATTTTTATGAATACTTCTTTTATTGATCTTTCGAAAGCTAGGGTGGCGCGTTTAAGAGCAGCGCCTTATTTTTTGCAACCGAAAGCTCTTTATAATATTACGATTAAAAACAAAGACGGTGGATATAGGATATCGATTGGATCAAACCCGTGGCTGAAAGTAAAAAGTAGAATTGATTTAGGGTCGGTTTTGCGTAAATTTTGTGGAGGTGGGGGACATCATGGAGCGGCTGGGGGTTTTGTGAAGTCTAAAAAAGAAGCGCAGAGAGTAATTGATTCTGTGGTTCTGGCTCTGACTAAAAAGAAATATGATGGTTTTAGGTTGTAAATTTTATGAAAGACACACTATTTTCAAATTCAAAATTAATTATTTACACAGATGGTGGATCGAGGGGTAATCCGGGGAAGGCGGCGATCGGAGTGGTGGTTGGAGAGAAAGAATATTCCGAATATATTGGGATAAAAACTAATAACCAAGCAGAATACATGGCTTTGGTTTTTGCTTTTAAAAAGACGAGGCAACTTTTAGGAAAAGATAAATCTAAAAAAACAGAATTGGAAGTACGGATGGATAGTGAATTAATTGTGAGACAGTTAAATGGGCAGTACAAAATACTGGATACCGAACTTCAGCCATTTTTCTTGGAGGTTTGGAATTTGAGACTAGATTTTAAAAGTGTGATTTTTGTGCATATTCCGCGAGAGCAGAACAAAAAGGCAGATGCCTTGGTTAACTATGCTCTTGACAATAACCGGTAGTTTTGTGTTAAAATGGGAGAGGTAATTCAGACGATCG
>CAZLXS010000046.1:0-2295 GCA_964563735.1 uncultured Candidatus Saccharibacteria bacterium | reverse complement strand
AGGAAAGTCGGGACACTTTACTTTAAATAGTGATAGTAGTGGTTAACGGCCATCGAGCGTAAGCTTAGAGGTGCGAGCAGAGACGTCTTTTGGTGAAAATCAAAAGAAGGCCCCATCCCAACGTTGAAGGTCTAGCTCCGTCATAGGGATACAAAACGGAGGTGAAACGGCTAAATCCTTACTAAAGTGCAAGGTCGTGCCACTAATGCACAGCATTAGTGGAGTGCCGCTTGAGCCCGCGAGTAATCAAGGGCCCAGATAAATGATCGTTAACTAGTCTTAGCGCAAGCTATGATTAGGTAATACAGAATCCCGCTTATGAATTGCCAAAAGAAAGCACCGTCCATTGGGCGGTGCTTTTGATTTGTGGGTTAAGTGCAAGTTAAGCTGTTTTTCTCTCCATGGTAAATGGGAAAAGTTCTCCGGAATGGGTTTGGATTATTGAATCCTGAATTACTTTGAGTTCTTCTGGAGATTGATGCAGAAAAGCAGGATGAAAATAATTCCATGGAATTGCTTTGACGCAGGTGGTATTGAATTCAATCAGTTCATCCTCAGTGCGTGAAAGAGAAATTATTTCTTCTCGGAGCTTTGCTTCGAAGGTGTTTTCGAAAGGATCAGGTGATCCATTTTTCGGGTGTCTAAGACTTTCTACTGCCCGAAAATGGTACTCAATGATTGCTTTCGCTAACACTTCTTTCGACTCACATCCCGTTGTTTTGGAAAGAAGTGCATTTTGATTTCTTACTTCCGATCTTATCCAAGCGTATAGGAATGGTAAGAGATCCTTAATCTGTGATTCTATTTTAGGATGGGGAGTCGGGACTATCCTGCAGAAACATCCATCTTTTCTCCAGCCATAGTGGAAAATTAAACTTCTACCTCTTCCCTGAACAATATTACTTCTTTCGAACATTCAAAAACTCCTTATCTATTCAAATAGGATTTTATAAACTTGTTAAGTTGCGAAATAATATTTTCTCTATTTTAAGGAGCGCTGTCAAGAGTTTTCTTTTTCGTGCTTGTCGAAGTCGTGATTAACTTTTTCGGAAATTCGAACTTTGCGGAGAAGGAATAATAAACCAACAACGAGGATGGTGGTGGCGATAGCGAATTGGATAAGTCCAATACCAACCAACACACCAATAGCGGCGGTGGTCCAGATGTTGGCGGCAGTAGTGAGGCCGTGGATATGTTCTTTAACTTTAATGATGATGCCAGCTCCGATAAAGCCGATTCCTACAACGATGTTGGCGATGATGTTGGTGTACCCGCTATTGCCGGCTAAAATTTGATTTAGATTTTCTGGTGAGGTGGAGATGATATAGGGAAGAGAGAGGCCAATCATCGTGAAGATGGTGGCTCCAGAGGCGACGAGCATAGAGGTTCTAACTCCAGCCTCTTTTCCGGCGAATTCTCTTTCAATTCCAATCAAAATACCTAACGCCATGGCGATGACTAATTTGATGAGCATTTGCTCGGAGTCAAGCATTATGTATATAATTCTACAATATATCCAGATACAAATAAACTTATGAGGGTTTTAATTGGGGAATTAGGAAATAAAGATGGACAAGAGGTGGAGCTTTTTGGATGGGTGAGTGCGAGGAGAGATCACGGAAAGTTGGTTTTTATTGACTTGCGAGATCGATCTGGTTTGGTGCAGGTGGTTTTTACTTCAGCAATTGCTGGGGCACCGGACTTAAGAATGGAATATGTGATTAGAATGACTGGACTGGTAAAGAAGAGGCCAGAGAATATGGTGAACGACAAGTTGCCAAATGGCGGGGTAGAGGTGGAGGCAAAAACTCTAGAGATTTTGAATGCTTCAAAAGAATTACCACTGCCGATTAGTGGAGACGGATATGATGTAAACGAAGAAGTGCGGATGAAGTATCGGTATCTAGATTTACGAAGAGAGCGGTTACAGAAGAATATGATCCTTCGGCACGAGGTGATTAAATTTATGCGTGACTTTTTAAGTGATCGGCGATTTTTAGAAATTGAGACGCCAATTTTAACGAAATCTACACCAGAAGGAGCGAGAGATTATTTAGTGCCTTCAAGAATTGAGAAGGGGAGTTTTTATGCATTGCCACAATCGCCCCAACAATATAAACAACTTTTGATGGTGGCTGGATTGGAGCGGTATTTTCAGGTGGCGAGGTGTTTTAGAGACGAGGATACGCGCGGTGATCGTCAGCCAGAATTTACCCAACTTGATATTGAGATGAGTTTTGTGACGCAAGAAGAAATTTTAAATTTGATTGAAGAACTTTATACAGATTTAGTAAA
>CAZLXS010000045.1:0-3813 GCA_964563735.1 uncultured Candidatus Saccharibacteria bacterium | reverse complement strand
TGAAGCCCATGTAGTCAATGTGACTGCAACAATTGAGAATGCTTTGTCGGTGCCATTTCCTGATCCAATTAAATTTGGAACAGTATTTCCACAGGAAAAATTAGAACAACATTTTCGGATTAATTTATCTGGTTCTTTTTTAGATCCGAATCAGACAAGAGTGGATACGGTTAACTACTTTATTCGCCAAAAACCGAAGTGTGGTTTAACTTGGTGGACTAATGAAACTAATGGTCCGGTAAATCATCTGGATTACACAACTACAAGAACTGGTCATGTGATTGTGAATCCAAATTCGCCGAATGGTTACGATGTTGATTGTGGAGAAAGGCCGACGAGCGCAGATACTTCGGTTCCAGCTGATGCCACTTGGGGTCAGTTGCCAAATCTTTGTCCTTATCTTTCGAAACATCCACTTCATGCAAATGGAGATGATGATTCAAAAAATGATGGATCACTTGATTCTTTCCACCAACCCTTTGAGATTGTAAATGGAGAGATCGATTGGAATGATGTTCCGGGAACGATGAACAAAATCCCCGGACCAAATTCGGTTTATGATCCAATGGATAAATGGATTATTGATTTGGCGGTGCCGTGTTTTGGTGGATACTGCGCGCAAGACTGGGAAGGTTTTGTGCATGGAATTAATCCAGACGCGGATCCGATTAAATACACACAACCGATAGAAAACGAGCACAAGGTTTTTGGCTGTGACTTGTGGTTTGAGGTTGACGGAGTATTTAAGGCTTCGGAGGCGACTTCTAGTATTCCTGCGTAGTAGTTAAAGAAGATAATAGAAAAAATTAATGATCTTAGGTTTATTTAGAAAAACAAACCTAAGTGATTTTAAGAAAACTATTATGTAGATCATAGGAATCTTAAAATCAAATCTGTATGAAAAAAATATTTGTCGGATTAGTGAGTTTGATGGCAGTTTTGGTGATGGCGCCAATGTTTGCAGCTTTTGAGGCCCACGTGGTTAATGTGACGGCTGAAATTGAGAACGCACTTTATGTGCATCCGCAATCAATTGAGTACGAGACGGTGTTTCCACAAGAGCACTTGTTCTCTTCTTTCTTTATTGCGTTTAGTGAATCTTTTTCAGCGACCAACCAAAGACGGGTTGGGAAGGTTGATTATGTGATCAAACAAAAACCTCAACCAATTCCAGAGCGAATAGATGCTTTGGGTGGGCCCGAGGCGGCGAGAGACTTCTGTCATCTAAATACCCCAACTAATCCAGGAGACCCGAATGATCCTTATTATTTAAATTGTCGTCCATCGATTTGCCCTTATCTTTCGAAGCATCCAGATGGATTGCCTAGAACAGGGCCAAATGCGAATAACGACATTGGGTTGCCACCATTTCATGATCCCGAGACGAATTTTGCGACCGGAAAATTGGTAAAATTTCCAAATATTGGAAACGATCCAGCTGATACTTGGGAAATTGATTTGGCGGTACCATGCTTTAAGGGTCAGTGCGCGCAGGATTGGAGTAGTTTTGTGACTGGTCTTAATCCAAACGTGACTGATACCATAGCCTATCAAATGTATGATGGTTTGCAGGGTCAAAAGTTTGGCTGTGACTTGTGGGTAGAGGTAACGAAAATCTACTAGTCGAACATTCTTTCTCCGACTTCAATTTTGAGGTCGGAGGGGAGAGTGGTGGACACCGCTCAAAAATTGACGTAGATTCAAAGATGGGTCGAAACCAAAAATTAATTATTAATTAAAAAAACAACATGGAAGAGGAAAAAAAGGAGGAGGGGGAATCGTTGAGGATGAGAGCTAGTGGGATGGGGACTTGGATTGAAAAAAAAGCCGGGAGGCAGATTATGACCAAGGATAAGGTCTTAGGCATTATCTTTCTTCTAATATTTTTATTTGTTTTTTATGTGGTCTTGGATGCGAATAAGTATCGAGCCTTGGTTAATGTAATTGAAGGTGATGGAGCAGTAGGGGTTAATCCGACCAGTGAGGCTTTAGATTTTGGAGATTTGGCAAGAGGAACTTCTGCTGTGAGAAGAGTAGATATTCAGAACGGTACTTTTATGCCGGTTTACGTAATGATTTGGAAGGTGGGTTCGATCAGTGATTTGGTGGATATCGGAAAAAATAATTTTAGATTAGCAGGGCACAGTGAGGAGAAAATAGAATTTACCTCTTATATTCCGGCCTCTGGACAGGTGGGGAGGAAGTATACGGGTAGAATCTTTCTCTTTAAGATTCCAACTTTTGGGTTATAGGGTTAAGACATAAATATGGAGGAAGAAATCAGACCAAAAATTAAAACAAAGAAAAGTCCAACAAAACTAGTTTTGAATCTTTTGATTTATGTTTTGATTGTTGGAGGGATCGTTTTTGGTTTACCCAGATTTCTAACTTGGAAGTTGCAGACTGATTATCCAATGGCGGCGATTACTTCTGGTTCGATGTGGCCAGTTTTAAAGGAGGGAGACTTGGTTTTTATTCGGGGAGTAAAAGAAAAGTCGCAAATTCAGATTGGAGACATTATCGTTTTTAAGAATCGAGTGAATAATAATTTAACGATTCACCGAGTGATTAAAATGAATGAAGATGATCTGGTAACCAAGGGGGATGCTAATTTTAACGAGGATGCGCCGACAGTTTACGGTGATGTGGTTGGCAAAACTTTTAATATAAAGGAGAAGCCGTTGCGAATCCCACTCTTGGGATCGGTGACAGTTTTTGCTAGTAGTTTTAGGGGATCAAAATAAAAAAATGGTCAAACCACAATCAAATTCAAAATCATTTTTAGCTTTTTTAAAGATTCTCTTTAAATTTGCTTTAGTTTCTAAATTCGGATTGATTGTGCTTTTGCTTGTTTGTGTGATTCCATTTTCAGCCTTCGAGGCGCATGTGGTGGATGTAACGGCAACGGTGGAGCGGAGACATTGTAATAAATTTGATGTTTACAAAATTGAACATTGGATAAAATATGTACAGGAACTTGATTATTCTAAAAAAATAGGAGGGGTGCAGATCGAGAATAGGGAACAGATGGCTTTGATTTTTAATTATTCTGGAGATTCGATTCTGGAAAAAATAAAGCAACAACTTTTAGCTTTAAAAATGAATGCAGATACGAAAGGTGTGGCTAGCGCTTTTGTACCCGGTGAATCAACCAGGGTAAGTGATTTAATTATTGAAGCTGATGTTTTGATTGCGGATACCACCACTATTCCAGAAGAGGTTGGACAGGAAATTTATAAGCGGATTTTGTCGGTTAATAATGCTGGATCGGTGAGCACTTGCGAAACTTGTCCAACTGGTCTTTCGATGATTAAAGGTTTTGATTTCTTAGTGAATGGATCAGATGTACCAATAACTAGTTTAAGAGATAGCATAAATCCTGGAGATACAGTCCGAGCGAATTTTACTCTCGCTCCGGGATGTGAGAAACAAGAATTTTCTTTGGTGGCTTATACGGCTCCAAGTAGTAAATTCGATCCAGAGGTAGCAAATTTAGAGAGAGTTTTTGATTCGAAAACAGGATTTTTTGATGGGGGTAGAAATTCTTTAGAAGTAAGAGTGCCATCTTGTGCTTTTGATATTGCTTTTGTGAAGGGAGCGGTGATAGAAAAACTTGGTCCAGCTGGATCGGATAATTTTTATAGTCCACAGGGGAGATTAATTGATGGTGACAGTGGTGACGAGGGTGTAAAGGTTTGTTTGGATCCAGTGGATTTGGGAGATGATTCAAAAATTCAATCCGCGACGATGATGGATACCTTGGGAGAAGCCGAAGAAAATAAACCAGAAGAAAAAATTGAGGAGAAAGTGGAA
>CAZLXS010000044.1:0-4159 GCA_964563735.1 uncultured Candidatus Saccharibacteria bacterium | reverse complement strand
GGGTAAAACCCTTCCTCCGCCGATTTAGCATTTAAATAATTATAACACAAACCACATAATCAAAACCCCCAGTAGTTCATAGAGACTTCTGGGGGTTTTGATATTCTAATGGTCTATCAACTAAAAAAACATTTCTCCTTTTTTCTCTAATCGCCTCACTCCGTTTTCTAATCGATCCTGCATAAATTTAATTCGCTTATCTGCTTGAGCTTGAGTAATGATCCCCTTGGAAACTAAGGACTGCAATTGGGACTTCATCTGCTCCGATCGAGCAGTTTTCATCCTTGCCTCCACTTGAGCTTGATCAATTCCCTTCTCGGCAATAATTTCTTTCCAAGTTTTTCCATCGGCCCAAAAATTCTTTAACTCATCTACACTAATTCCCAAAATTTGAGCTTGATTCTGAAACATCGTTTGATGCCTCGTTGCTACTTCTTCAATCGATAAAGAATTTACTCCTCCTAAAAATCCGTGCGCCGAAGCAAGATCCACCCCCATAAAGCCGAATCCTAAAAGCGCTGGGAAAAAAGCATAAGCTAATAATTTGTGTTTCATTTAATTTTATTCTGGTTTGTAATAGGTGTAGTCAAAAAATTAAAAACTAATAAAGATTTGAGAGGCTTAATCATTCATTAAATTCTAATAATTTTGAACTACTCTCCTTACTACAAGCCATTCATTAAAAATATTTCACTTTAAAAAAATAAGGAGTTAGTAAACAAAGTATCCTCTCTCGACCCATTGTTTACCAACCCCTCCTCCCAAACTACTACAAAAAACTAGAACCGATATTTCATTCACTAATCTTCCTTACCCCAAAAGCTTCTACGATCTCCCCCCTTAACTCTCCCAAAACCAAAACCAAATCCCCAATCAAAAAGCTTCTCTCTAAGGGCAAACGCGTAGCTGGAGTAATTAAAATTGGAATCTCTAATCCTCTGCGATCTCGAATCAAAAAACCTCGTTCCCTAAGTTCCGTAATAATTCCAGGGTAAATCCCTCCCGGTTGCCTATCTCCAAAACCATGGTAAAAAGGCGCCGCAATTGGAATTTTGTGCGTTTCAGTGTACTGAAACAAAGATCGATGCAACGATGTTCTCGAAATTAGAAATCCTCCAAAAATTACAAAAACTATAATTCCTAGCATCGAGTAAAAGATCGGCCGGCGATAGGCAAATGAATAACGCCTCACCAAGATCTCCAAAATTCCCATAAAAATCATCGAGAACAAAATCAAAAGCCAAGGCAAAGACGAAACGAATCTATACCAACCCTGAAAACCAAAAGTTGGAGTAAACCACACTCCATTCTTCCGAAGCGAGAAAAGAATAAAACTACCCAAATACAGCAAAGCTAAGATCAAAATAATTACTCCCACAGCGCACATCACCGCCTGCAACACAAACCTCCACCGTGGTCGCATTGAAACACGCCCCTCCTTAATCTCTTCCAAAACCCGCTCTTGGATTGGTTTTTTATCTAAAGAATCGTTCATTTTTTGAAATCTTGCTCATTAATAATTTTTTTGAGCATTGCTTTGCCTCGACTTAACCTCACCCCCACCGTTGAAACCGGAATTTTTAAAATCTCGGAAATTTTTTGGTAATCCATCTCCTCAAAATAATACAAGACCAAAACCTCTCTATATTTCACTTTTATTTTTTCGAGTGATCGACCCAGCACCTCCTTTAATTCTTGTTCATTATATTCTTTATCCGCAGTTTCCTTGGAAATTAAATGGGGCAAAAAAATATCCAGATCAAAAGGAAAAACCGGAAAAGAATTTCTCTTCCTCATCGCATTAATAAATTCATTATGAGCAATTCTATAAATCCAAGGCGAGAACTCTCTCGTTGCGTCAAAACTCTTTATATTCATATACGCTTTTATAAAAATCTCCTGAAGCAAATCTTTACTATCATCAGAATTAAAGAGAAACCTTTTTGCATAACGCGCCAGCTTAGACTCATATCTCTCTATTAGAATTCCAAATGCATCCACATCACCCTTTTGCACCTCAAGGGCAATTTCTCCATCGGTTTTTGAAGACATAAGTAGGTATCTAAATACTACACCAAATAGAGATCTTTTATTTCACCCCAACAAAAAGTATAATCAAAACTCGTATTATGAAGCTCCACAACCGATAGGGCAAGCTACGAATTTTTCTATTGCTTGCGTCCATGATATTATGCGAAGGCGGATAAACCTTTATAAAAAACATTATGCAAAAAATTATTCTTATTGTAATCGCTGTAGTTGTAGTCGTCGCTGCTGGTTATTTCCTAACAAAAAAATCAACTCCAATAATTGGACTTCCGAACAAAGGAAACATCAATGAAAGCTCAAATCAACCCATTACCTTAAACGGAAAATTTGAAATTGATCCAAGCTCAAGCACCGCGACTTGGACCGGATCAAAAACCCTGATCAAAGATTATTTCGACACTGGTAGTATTAAAATTAAATCCGGAGAAGTCGTTCTAACTGAAAACAAAATATCTTCTGGAAATATTGTTTTTGATATGACCTCTATCTCTGCAATAAAAAGTGGCAAAGGCAAAGATGAAGACAAATTAAGTGCTCACCTAAAATCCGACGACTTCTTCGATGCAACCAAATATCCAATCGCCACCTTTACTTCTACCCAAGTTATTACTGATCAAGCCAATTCCAATAAATTCACTCTCAAGGGCAATCTGACCATTAAAGACATCACCAAACCGATCGAAGTTCCCATTATTATTTTGGAAAAAGAAGGTGTTCTTACGGGTGAGGGTCAAGTCACCGTTGATCGAACCGAGTGGAATATTCGCTACGCATCCACCAAATTTTTTGAAAGTTTAGGCGACAAAGTTATCAATGATAACTTTACTCTTGATTTTAAATTAGTCACCAAAAAATCCACCCAGTAATCGGCGGATTATTATTCGCAGTGTTCGCATCCGCCTACCGTACAGTAGGCGGATTTGTGTTATTAGCATTGCTCAAGCTAATTAAGCTTCGTAATGTCTCTCGGATAAAACAAATTAATTGTCCACTCAAAAGCGATTTTAAATCTTTTTCTCCAAGATATAAACTTAAAAAGATAAACCGTCCGCCACAACCACCAAGTAAAGCGGCCACTCATTCTAATTCCAAAAATATCACCAAGCGCAAACCACTGACCCACAGAAATCAAATCTCCTTTCCTTCTAAATTTAAAATCAATCAGCTCTTCACCCCTAATTAAAGCCATCAAATTTTTCGCTACCACTTTCGCCTGCGCCACCGTCACTTGAGCAAACATTGGGATTGGTTCACCCAATGCGTTGTCCACAAATGCTGAGCTATCACCCAGAACGAATGAATCTTCCAATCCAGAAACTCTCAATTTTGAATCAACCAAAATCCTGCCAGAAACTAGCAATGGTTTTTCGTCTTTAAATTCCGGCAAACTCGACTTTACTCCAGCCGTCCAAATTACCACTCCGGCATCAACCAACTCGCCTCCGCCTAATTCAACTCTATCCCCATAAACTGCTTTTACCCTCACTCCCAATCTAAATTGCACTCCTTTTTTGGAAAGTACTTTTCTGGCTTTTTCTCGAAAATTAGGATGAAAAAGATTTAGAATATCTTTTTCTGAATTTATAAGCGTTACAGAAATATCCTTCGCCGTACAATCGTTTTTCCCTTGGTAGTATCTCCTCGCCGTACTAAAAACAAACTCCACGAGCTCTCCAGCTACCTCCACTCCTGTCGCACCACCGCCCACCACTACGAAAGAAAGCATTTTCGCTCTCTGGACCGGATCTTTTAAGAGGCAAGCCCTCTCAAACGTATCAATGATTGCACTCCTAATCCTCACGGCATCACTTAGATTTTTAAGTGGCAAAGTATGCTCTTCTGCGCCAGTAATTCCATAAAAATTCGATCCTGCTCCAGTCGCCATCACCACATAATCATATTGAATTTCACAAACTCCTAAACCAATTTTTTTCTTACTAGTATCAATAAATTTAACTTCACCCTGAGCCACTTGAATATACGTACCCGCAAAAATTTCTCGGAGTGGCTCTGTCACACTTGTTGGGCTAAGTCCTCCAGTCGCCACCTCGTGAAGCAGTGGAGTAAATAAAAAATGATTAGTGCGGTTAATAATCGTCACATCAATCAT
>CAZLXS010000043.1:3082-4182 GCA_964563735.1 uncultured Candidatus Saccharibacteria bacterium | reverse complement strand
AGATATTATAAATTCCGGAAACTAAAGTTTCCGGATAGCTTCTCTCAATCCTTCCTCCGAAGCGCTAAGGACCAGTGAGTCATGAAACCATCCGTAAAAAAATCCAATCTTCGATGTAGCTTGTGGTGAGTTAATCGAACCACTGCTAGTAGAAACAGAAAAAGTCCTAATCGGCTGACTCACAAAAAGATCGTCCTTAAAAACTGGTTTTAAATTATTAGTAATTCCACTAAATTCAAAAATTCCACCGGACTGCTCCAACTTCATTATCTCTGCCTTCAGTCCAATCCAACTCTTTCCCTCACCGAAGCTCACCACCACCCCCGGCCACCAATTATTTTTTTCTTTATATCCAAAAAAAGTAAAATCTTGATTCAAATTTTCCAAAACAAAATCTTTTGAAAAAATTGGGGTGTTAAAAAAATCAATAAATTCCGCCAAAGCCAATGGTTCAAAATCGGTCTTAATTAAATCTATTTCAAAAAAGCCATCTTTCAAGCCAAGAGTCTTATCAGCTATCTTTTTCTGGATCTCTCCTCGCACCACACTCCAACTCGATTTCTCTATCGCCTGATCCGCCACCATTAATTCAAATCTAGAATGGTTCTCTTCTCCGAAGGCAGAAATATGTTCAAATTTATTTAAATTCAAATCTGCCGGAACATTAGGCAGTCCGGTTGTAGTTGTCGTAGCGTTCCCCTCTGGCAACTTTTCGCCAAAAAATTTTGGATACAAAAACCATCCCACGGCTCCAAGCACGATCAAAATCAAAACCACAATCAAGATATTTCGGAGAGCATGCCCAGACGAGACAGAATTCTCTGTTTTAAAACTCTCCCCCTCTTCACTCCGCAATGGAACTGCAATTTTTTGACCGCTAGCTAATCCTCCACCTGATGCCGCCACCGAACGCAAATCCGTTTCCATGGTTCGCACGCTCACCTCGGTTGTAGGCGGTGGTACATACGAAGCCGGCGCCGGATTAGCATTAGAATTTTGTCCTCCAATTTCTTCCATCTATTCCATTTTATCACACTCAACCTCAAACACTTAAAACATCTACAACAAGCGAAGCGATCGAACACCAAGAACGTTTCGCC
>CAZLXS010000043.1:0-2982 GCA_964563735.1 uncultured Candidatus Saccharibacteria bacterium | reverse complement strand
ATCGCTCCAAAATCAAGCAACTTAATCACGCTTCCCTCTACGATCTCTCCAACTTTATACTCTTTCGTTAAAGCCGAAACTTCTCGCAGAGCATTCTCTACTTTTTCTGGCGAGTTGGCGGAAATAAATACTCGTCCATCTTCTTCTATATCAATTCCAACTAGTTCAAACTTTTTAATCATTCCGTTGATCGTCTTTCCTCCGGGGCCGATCACGAGTCCAATCTTGTCTGGATTAATCGTAATCTGCGCAATATGCGGAGCATATTTAGAAAGTTCTTTTCGGGGGGCATCCATCACGCTCACAATAAAAGAAAGAATATGAATCCTTGCCGCCTTGGCCTGCTCGATCGCCTCGCGCAAAACCTTGACCGAAAAACCCTCTACCTTCACATCCATTTGAATCGCCGTAATTCCATCTTTCGTTCCAGCCACCTTCAAGTCCATATCACCATGATGATCTTCTGGTCCCTGAATATCGGTTAAAACCTTGTATTCTCCTTTATCGTTAGACATCAGCCCCATCGCAATCCCAGCCGCTGGTTTTTTTAGTGGCACTCCAGCATCCATAAGTGAAAGCGAAGCCGCACATACCGTCGCCATCGAAGAAGAACCGTTCGAAGACAAAATCTCCGAAACCACTCTGATCGTGTATGGAAATTCGTCTTTGCTTGGAATAAGTGGCAAGAGCGCTTTCTCTGCTAATGCACCGTGCCCAATCTCTCTCCTACCAGGCCCCCTAAACGATCCAATCTCTCCAACTGAATACGGCGGAAAATTATAGTGCAACATAAATCTGCGCTTCCCCGTTGTCTCCATTGTTTCGATCAACTGCTCGGCGTCAGGCGGAGCCAAAGTCGTCACAGCTAAAGCCTGTGTATTACCTCTCTGAAAAACGGCCGATCCATGCGTTCGATGGAAAAGTCGCACCTCACCAGACAACTCGCGCACCTCGTCGAGCGCTCTTCCATCTGGACGTTTGTTTTTTGCCAAAATATTTTCGTGCACCATTTTGTCGATCGCCTCATCAAACAAAAATTCCACCGCTTTCATATTCGGTGCACCACTTTCTGAAAACTTTTCTACCACGTAAGCGAACAACCCCTTCCGCAAAGCGCTCATCTGTTCTTGATATTCCGCTTTAGTTGGATGATAAATCGCTCCCTCCAGTCGAGTCGCCAAAAAATTTTCTACTCCTTCACGCAATTCTTTCGAAATCTCCGCAAGTTGCACTTCTGATTTTGGTCGGCCCACTTCTTTAATAATTTCTTTCTGCCACTTTACTAAATTAGTAATTTCTTTCTGCGCTAACGCGAAGGCTTCTTCCGCTTCCGCTTCCTGAATTTCTCGGCCGGCTAACTCGATCATGTTAATCTTCTCCTCGGTTCCAGAAACAAAAGTACTAAAAGTCGTGCCGAGAGAATTCACTTCCGAATTATTTGGATTGACTACCAATTTTCCATCCACCTTCGCAATTCTAATTCCAGAAACTGGTCCAGCCCACGGCACGTCCGATATGCCCAAAGCCAAAGAAGCTCCAATCAAGCCCACAAAGTCTGGGTCATTCTCTTCGTCAATCGCCAAAACTGTCGCCACCACCTGAATCTCTCTACGAATCCGATTATCAAAAAGTGGCCGGATGGTTCGATCGACTAGTCGGCCAGATAAAATCGCATCCTCGGATGGCCTCGATTCTCTGCGAATAAAACGGCTCCCAATAATTTTCCCCGCCGCGTAAAATCTTTCTTCATAGTCCACCTTCAGTGGCATATAATCCAAAGTCACATCATGCTTCGACATCACCACAGTCACCAAGACCACCGTCTCACCATATTTTGCCAAAACCGCCGCGTTCGCCTGTTCCGCCAAATGCGAAACTTCGAGGGTTAATTCTTTTCCGCCTACCGTAGTTTTAAATTCTTTTTTTTGTTTAAACATATTTTTTAAAACCGATTCTTATCTTCGTAAAATAATTTTCGGAATATCTTCTAAATTTATAAATCGATCCGCCGCTTCCTGAATCTTCGATGATGCGCTTCTCCGAAAAGCTCCTACCTCCACCAAACGTCCGCACCCCCATTTTAAGTAATCGACGAGAGGCATAAAGTCTCCATCTCCAGTCACAAGCACCACTACATCCAGAAAAGAAGACATTCTAATCGCATCTACCGCCATCCCCACATCCCAATCCGCTTTTTTAAGTCCGTCTGGATAAATCTGCAAATCTTTCATTCGAAGTTCCAAACCAGATTTCTCGAGCGCCTCAAAAAAAGATGCCTCGCCTTGGGCAGTATCACTCTTTACCACATAAGCCATCGCTCGAATCAACTGCCTTCCTCCCACCAAAGTTTTAATCAACTCTGGATAGTTCACTCTTCCGTGATATAGATTTTTAGAAGAATGATAGAGATTCTGAACGTCAATAAAAACTCCAACTCTCTGATTTGCGTTAGCTGTTCCTAATTTCATTAAACTTTTTAAGCAAAGAATCCGCCGTTATAGGCGGATCCGGTTAATCTTACTTTTTAAGGCCAAGCTTCTTAATCATCTTCGCGTGAGTAGTCGGATCTTTCTTTAAAAGGTAAGCCAAAAATTTTCTCCTCTGATTCACCATCTTCAAAAGTCCCCGCCTCGAATGATTATCCTTGGGATTCTTCTTTAAGTGCTTGGCGAGCTCGTCAATCTGCCGGCTCAAAACTCCAACTTGCACCTCAGCCGAACCAGTATCCTTCTCATGTTTCCTGTGTTCGCTAATGATATTTGATTTAATTCGCTTCGTAAGCATCGGCTCATTCTACCCTATCCAAGCAAAAATTGCAAATATTACCCACTTTGTCCTGCTTGCGGTGAGTTTATCGAACCGTCGCAAAATATTATATAATAACAATGTTCAAAGTGTTGTAATTGCTCTAGATGAGGCGAATGGCTAACAATTAGAACAAGCGAAGCGATAGAACACTTATAACACCTAACGTCTTTCATC
>CAZLXS010000042.1:0-4266 GCA_964563735.1 uncultured Candidatus Saccharibacteria bacterium | reverse complement strand
AAAAAACCGCAGGGGCTAAGCCCCGGCGGTTTTTTGTTGCCGAAACAAGAGGAGTTGCTATAATATCGCTATGAATAAAATTACAAAATATATTATCGGTTTAGTCGTTGTGGTTCTGGTCGCCCTAGGAATTTCCCTAATCTCTCCGGAGTCTTCTAAATTAAATGAACCAATCAAGATTGGTTATGTTGGCCCCCTCTCTGGAGATGGAGCTAGCTATGGAGAAACCGAAAAGAATGCTACTAAAATGGCTCTGGCTGATTTAGCCCTTGATTCAAAAAATCCAAAATTTGAAGTGGTGTATGAAGATGGCAAATGTAATGGTAAAGATGCAGCGAGTGCTATTCAAAAATTAATTTCTATCGATAAAGTTAGTATTGTTCTTGGTGGAACTTGTAGCGCAGAAACTTTATCGATGGCTCCGATCGCTGAACAGAACAAAGTTATTTTATTATCAGCTTTCTCTAGTAATCCAGACATAACTAAGTCCGGAGATTATATTTTTAGAAACTCTGCCAAAGATACCGACGTGGCGTATCTTGATGCCGAGACCATCTCAAAAAAATATAAAAAAGTAGCCATCATCTCCGAAAACACGGATTACTCTTTGGGTGTTCTTGGGATTATGAAAACTTTTTTTGGAGAAAAAAAGATTGAAGTGGTTGCGGAAGAAACGTATACCAACACCGGTTCTGGGGTAAGCGATTTTCGAAGTATTTTAACTAAGATCAAAACTGCTAATCCAGAGGTTCTTTATGTTAATCCGGGCACTTCTGCTAAGGCCGGTGGTATTATCGTTAAGCAGGCGAGGGAATTAGGAATTACCGTGCCAATTCATGGAAATTTCTCTCTAGGTACTCCGGACGCTCTGGGCACTGGTGGTAAGTATATGAACGGAGTTGTTATCAGCGATATTTCAGGTTTGGTTAATAGTGGAAATAAAGTTTTAGAAAAATATAAGGCTGAATTTGGCAAAGATCCAGCCAACAATTTTTTGATGGGCGCTGCTTATGATCGATTATTTATTCTAAAGGACGCTGTTCTGAATGTTGGTATGGATGTAGAAAAAATTAAGCAGTATCTCTATGATCTTCCTAATTTTTCTGGCACTATCGGTGACTATAATTTCGATGAAAATGGAGATGTTGTAGGAGTAGGAGTTGGATTTATTAACGTTATTTTGGAAGATGGAAAAAAACTTCCATATTCCGGTTAAGCTTAGAATCTAGGATTTTATTTCCTCTCTTAATTCATAATTTAGAAATTAGAATAATTAGTAATTAGAAATTATTTTTCCATGGATATCCTCCCTCAGCTTGTCTTAAACAGCATTATCGCTGGGGCAATTTATTCCATGATTGCTTTGGGGTTCAATTTGATCTATAGCACGGCTAAATTTTTCGATCTTGGCTACGGAGTTTTAACTGCGGTTGGTGGATATACAGTTTTTTTTCTCGCTAAGTCTTTGGGTGTTAATGTTTATCTCAGTATTATTCTCGGCTTTCTTCTCGCTGGTTTAATTGGTTTTGTAATCGAAAAAATAGTTTATCGGCCTCTGCGCAAAAGAAAAGCTTCGGGCATGGTGCTTCTAGTTGCAGCCCTTGGAGTTTTTACCGCCGTTCAAGCTTTTATCGCGATTCTTTTTTCTAGTCAGTTTCAAACGCTCTCTCTGGGTGGCTCTAGTAAAACCTACGATATTTTCGGCGGAATCATTACTGAAGTTCAGCTGATTATTCTGATTGCTGGTTTTGTGGTGATGGGTGGTTTAGCTTTTTTTCTTAATAAAACTATTTTTGGAAAAGCCATAAAAGCAGTTAGTGATGACGAGGAGGTTTCAAAGATAGTCGGCATTAATACCGAAAAAATTATCGGCGTCGTTTTCTTCATTGGTTCGGCGATTGCTGGTCTAGCTGGAATCTTGGTTGGTTTTGATACGGGCATCGAGCCAACTATGGGGATGTCTCTTCTTTTAAAAGGCGTCATCGCTTCCATTATTGGCGGAATCGGGAATATTTATGGTGGAGTCATCGGCGCCTTCCTTTTAGGTTTCGTAGAAAACTTTGGCATCTGGCAAATCTCTGGAGAATGGAAAGACGCCATCGCTTTTGGAGTGTTAATTATCTTTCTGCTTTTCCGTCCGCAAGGGATTTTGAAAAAATAACAATATCATGATATTTTGATAGTGCTTATAATTTAAATAATTATTTTCTAACTATGAATAAAAAGATAATTTGGTATATCGTCGCTATAATAATAGTCATCATTTTTATTATCCTCGGTGTTGTTTATAAAAAGAAACCTTCAAACTTATCATCAAATCAACCTATTACTATAGGTGCGGCACTATCGCTTTCTGGCGATGCTGCTCAAGATGGGGAGAGTATAAAGAATGGTCTTGAGCTGGCAAAGTTGGATCTAAAGAAAGAGGGAATAAATGTTGATATTTTATATCAAGATGACAAGACTGATGGGAAAGATACGGTGAACGCTATCCAGGCCTTATCTATTCAGGGCGCAGAAGCTATAATTGGTCCCACTTGGAGTTTTCTGGCAGATGCTGGAATTCCAGTTGCCGATCGTTTGCGCATTGTTACAGTAATGCCCGCCAATACTTCAGAGTATGTTGGAGCTAAAAGTCCGTACGCCTTCTTTACAACAACAAAAGTCCAAAAGCTGATTCCGGCCTTGACCGACTGGTTCAAGAAATCTAATAAGAAAAAAATCGCCATTATTCGAAATCAAGGAGCGTGGTATGAAACTGTCGAAAAGGCGGTAGATGCTGCCGTATCAGATGCTGGAGCGCAGATCGTATTTAAGGACACTCTTATTTTTGGCCAAGAGGCCAGCGCGCTTCCTACGATTCTTGCTAAAGTAAAGAGTAGTGGCGCTGATTTAATTTTTGCTGAGATTGACAGCGAGCAAGGCATCGTCGTTATGTTAAAGAAGATTCAAGATCTTCGGATAACAGCAGATTTTTTATCAGTTACTACGTCTATAAGCCGAGTACTGAATTCATCCGCTGCTAATATTAGCGGGATCAATCATTTCTATGTAGCAGCCCCCAAAAATTCTTCCGCCTTCGAAGAAAAATATCAATCTGTTTATAAAAAGAAACCTCAGGCCTACGCTGACAATGCTTATGATTCATTAATGTTGCTTGTAGATGCGATTCGTGACAAAGGTACAATGTCTCTCGCAGATTATCTAAAAACAAAAACTAATTATAAGGGATTTGCCAATGTTTATAAGTTCGATGAAAACGGAGATATTTTTGGTGGTGAATGGGTTATAAAAACCCTCCGTTAGGTAATGGAATACATAGTTCACCTCATTATCTTAATCGGCATCTACGGTATTCTGGGTTTAAGTCTTAACCTAATTGTCGGTTACACCGGTCTTCTTTCTGTTACTCAAGCCGCTTTCTACGGTATTGGTGCATACGCTACGGCTATTTTAATGACTAGTCTTGGATTGAATTTCTTCCTCGCTCTTATTCTGGGTATTGCCATCACTATCGTCTGTAGTTTTCTAATCGGTTTTGTTCTTAGTAAATTTAGAGGGGATTACTATGCCCTCGGTTCTTTCGGTTTCAATATTATTATCTATAGTATTTTTCTAAATTGGCAGGACCTTACTCGTGGCCCCTTGGGTATTCCCGGGATTAAGCGTCCAGAGATTTTTGGCCTCAATCTAACTTCTAATATATCTTTTCTAGTTTTAGTTATTATTTTTTTAGTCGGTGTCTATCTGCTCTCTCGTTTTATTATCAACTCATCTTTCGGTCGCGCTCTAAAAGCTATCCGTGAAGACGAAGAAGCACTGCAAGTTTTTGGATATCGAACTCTCTATTACAAGTTGGCTATTTTTGTGATTGGTGCCGCTTTCGCAGCTATCGCCGGATCTCTTTTTGCGAGCTACATCACCTTCATCGATCCATCAACATTTACATTAATGGAATCAATTTTTATTCTCGCTTTAATTATTTTGGGCGGACTCGCCAACCTAAAAGGATCGATCCTTGGCGCAATTTTTATGATCCTCTTGCCAGAGATCTTGCGTTTTGTCGGTTTCCCTCAAGAGGTAGCCGCTCAAATGCGTCAGGTAGTCTATGGACTCATCCTGGTTGCTTTAATGCTTTACAGGCCCCAAGGTTTGGTGGGAGAATACAAGTTGTAAAAAAGGTCAGACAGGAATTATTAATAAATTTATAAATCAAAAAAATATGAAAAAATCATACATCGTCGCTGGAGTTGTAGTAGTGGTGCT
>CAZLXS010000041.1:0-4454 GCA_964563735.1 uncultured Candidatus Saccharibacteria bacterium | reverse complement strand
AGCACGAGTCCATGGGGTGGATTTAGTCCGGGTTCAAATCCCGGCAGCCCGACAACTAAATGAAGAGACGCTTTTGAGGCGTCTCTTTGGAAAATTTTTTGATGGAGGTTATTCTAGATGCAACCTTCGCATCATTTTTTGTTGCCTTTCCATAGCAACTTCTTGTGGTTGTGGTTTTGGCCAAAGGAGTTTGTGACCACAGGTTGCGCCTGCATTGCATGATGCATTAAGACAAAGTCGATCTCTGTCTTTGAGTGGCCAGAGGTGTTTGCGCCAAACTTGATCGGGGCAAGTGCTCGATGTGTGAATAGATCCCCTAATATTCCCATCCTCATTCTTTAAAACCCAGCATTGGAGTTTTTTAGGCATACGCCACTCCTTCCATAGCTTTAAAATATACTTTTTGTATTATACCAGTAAAATTTTAAATTGTCAAAAAAATAAACCGAGTGGCAGTTCTCGGTTTATTATTGCTTCTTGGAGTTTTTGAATCTTTTCTCGTTGATGAGGGAAATGGAGATGATGAGGATGGTTTGAATGATTAGGAAAAAAGTGCTTTCTGGATTCGGATTTTTTTGGAGGGCTTGTTCTAGAACAAGTTTAATGGCGATAGTACAGCATCCAAGAAAGATGAGTAAAAGATCAATCATTCTGTGGCTGATATCTTTTGGTTCAAAAAAAGGAAGGGTGACTGCTGGGATTACCAGTACGATGGTGCTGGTGATCATTTCCAGCCAGAGATTCCATTTTAATCCGAAGATTACAATGGAGGCGATGCTTAAGATTATTACGAGAGTCATTCGTTTAATCTTTTCGATAGTGACGTTCATATTTATCTCCAAATATGTAAAGAAGCTATTTTCCTTATAACTTATTTTGAGTGGTTGGGCAATTTAGGAGTATGGCTTGATAATTGGTATACTGATTGATAGTAAAATCATTTAATAATTTTTTTATGTTTAATCAGTTTTTCTTTTTTTGGCAGGACAGGAAGGTTTTGCCTAGAAGGATCTATATAATTTTTTCGGGGGTTTTGATTGCCTTGGGGATTTTTGGTTTTTTGATGGATTTTGTGATTACGCAAGCGCAAGATTTGCCTGTTGCTAATGGTGGGTTTGAAACTTGCGCGGCAATGGACAGTGTCCCTTCCGGATGGACTGTAAGTCGAGGAGGAGATTTAGGGGTGGGATGTTCGAATAGTACGGTATATCCGCCGAGAAGTGGGGCTTGGAGAGTCTATGCAGTAAGGAGCTCTTATCTGTATCAAGCTTTGCCACTTGTAGCTGGAGCTACGTATAAATTTAATGTGTATGCGCAGAATTTTGGCAGTGGAGGAAATTATAATTCGCAGTTGTTAGTTTCTTCGCAAGCTGGGGGCGGAACTACCTATTGTACCGCTTCAACTCAAGCGACTACTTGGACGTTACTTACCTGTAGCTATATGTCGACTACCAATGCAACAGTTTATTTAAATTTAATTGGAGGACCAAATGATCCTGGAAGCAGATTTGATGATGTTTCGATTGATGTTGTTTACCCGATTTCACAAGATACAATCGCGCCGATTGTATCCGGAGTAGGTGCTAGCTCTGTAAGTTCTAATTCTGCGCTGATCTCGTGGATGACGAATGAGCCATCGGATACTCAGATTGAGTATGGATTGACGACGACTTATGGAAGTCAGACTACGATTAATACCGCCTTGCTGAATAATCACAGCCAAACTATTTCTAATTTACAGGCGGATGCGACTTATAATTATAGAGTTAAATCTAGGGATTTTGCTGGTAATCTTGCGACAAGTTCAAACTACACATTTAAAACATCTGTTAGTGGTGGAGGTGGGAGTGGTGGTGGAGCTGGGGTAATTAATTTGAATCAAACTCAGATTACGAGTCCGATTATTCTAAATCAGGCGGGGACAACTTATGTTTTGCAGAATAATTTAACTTGTACGGGAACTTGTTTTGTGGTGGCGGCTAATAATATTGTTTTGGATTTGGGTGGAAAAACAGCGACCTTTGGAACTGATGCGGGGAAATATCGATATGGAGTGGTAGTGCCACCCGGCTTTACTCCCAATATTCCAACTTATGATTTGAATGAAATTGGAAATAATTTTAAGGGAGCAGATGATTTTATTTTGCGAAATGGTTCTTTAATACAGGGTGGAGCTGGTTTGAATAATAGGATTTTTCTTTCGGATGAGGGGTGTAATGGAATAGAGGTGCATCATATTACGGGTCTATACCAAGGGACTGATTCGGAAGGGTTGGTGACGCTCGGCGGGTCGCGAATTAATGTTCACGACAATACAGTTCAGGCCAATTTGGCGAGAGTTTCGAATCGGCATGCGGCGAAAGCGGCAATTTCTGTTACTGGGGTGCGGGGAGGATACATTTATGTTCGAAATAATACTGTTTATGGAAATGGGCAATTTGGAATTAATGTGAGTAGTAAAAAATCTCAACCCGTGACGGAGGTGGAAATTTCGGGGAATAAGATGAGTATTAATGGAATTACGACGAACCCGTATCAGTTGGTGGTGCATGGGTTTAGTAAAAAAAGACAAGGGACACTTATAAAAATATTTGGGAATAGAATCGAGTCGCCGGGGAGCGTGAGTAACCGTGGATTATTGCTCGAAGGGATTGATAGTTCGGCCGATGGAATTGATGGAGCTAAAATTTACGATAACTATATTGATACGAAGGAGCACGGCAATGTGGAGTATGGAGATGCTGGATGGACGCACGGTTTTCGGATGAGGGATCCAGATTATGAGATTCCAGAGTCCAAGTTTTTTAATAACGAGTTTTATGGGAATACGTTTAAAACGACCGCTTATTATGTAAGCCCAACGGAGAATGGTGATGGGATTAGCGTGCGGATTACTTTGCGAAATAAAGTTCCGGATGGAGAGTTGCCGAATGTTTTTCATGACAACACGATAATTGCTCAAACATTAGATTCTAGTCAGGTGGCAACAGCAATTGGATTCGAGGGACATATGGCTTCGGCGGGAACTGTTTTTCGTAATAATACTATTGTGGCTGATTCCAGATTTTTGGGGGTGAGTTGGATAGGTGGGAGTGGAGTGTTGTTTGATTCAAACACTTTTCAAAAAGGACCGAATGCAATAAACCCAAATTTTGTTAGTTATGCAAACCAAGGCGCTTCGACTGAAAATATTTTTCTAAATAATACATTCGGTCCTGGTGTGGACTTTACCAAAGTTAATCAAACTTGGATGGGTGATTGTTGCACCTATAACAATCAAAGAGGAGATAGAAGTTTTTGGATAAAATGGGCTTTGAATCTAGATGTAAAAAATAATGTGGGGCAGTCGGTCTCGGGAGCAACGGTTGAGATAAAGGACAAGAATGGAGTGATAGCTTTTTCTGGGATGACGGATGGAGCGGGGAGGGTTTCGACGCAGTTGGCAGAATATTATTTTAGACAAGCTCCGACTTACCCAACGCCAGCTCCAATCAATCAATTCTTTAATCCTTATGCTATTACTGTTTCCAAATCTGGAGTTAGTAAAACAGAGAAAGTAGAGGTGAATTCAGTAAAAAATCTTACAATGATTTTAGATCACTCTAATTCTCCTTATGTTTGTGGCGATATAAATTTAAGTGGATCAGTTACCCTAGAAGATTCTACAGCCATTACTGATTATATTTTTAGTAATGGAGTTTTGCCTGCTGGTAATGTTCTTAGCGATGTGAATGGTGATGGTAGAATTGATATTGCCGATGCAGCCTACATTGTAAATTACTTAAAGATTGGTAGCCCAGCTCCTAAGTGCGGAGCTTCTTCGTCGGTTAGTCCGGGTTTGCCCAACCTTCCTGCTGGTCCTGTAGCTCGACCTACGCCACCGATCAGTTCAGGAATTTTGCCAAGTTTATCCACTTATCTTTATCCAGGCATTAATCACGCAGAAGTAAAAGTTATGCAACAAATGTTAAATTATCTTGGATTTACTATTGCTCCAAGCGGTCCGGGTTCAGCTGGTAATGAAACTACTTACTATGGAAGCTTAACCAAATCTGCTGTCAGTCGATTCCAATTGCAAAAAAGAATTATTCCTTCTTTGACTCATAGAGATGCTGGATTAGTTGGACCGAAAACTCGCTCTGCGCTTAATGCCGATTATGCGTTAGTGGTTTCTGGTGGAATACCTCTTTAATCTGAGCGATTAAATTTAGAGAGATTAATTTGTGAATTAACTTTGCAAGTGCAGTATTTAATGGAGCAACTAAAAAAACTGCAGGGAGTTTAATTATTTTTTTTCTTGATTATTTTGGGTTTATAGCCTTATAATTGCTTTTGTTGCCGCGGTAGCTCCCTCCTTCGTCTTTTAATTTTTAGGACTACGGATGGGCAAGCAGTTTGCCCCGCCCTTAAAATGGGCGAGGTGAAGCAGAGCTTTAAAATAATTCGTTGTTAGT
>CAZLXS010000040.1:0-4733 GCA_964563735.1 uncultured Candidatus Saccharibacteria bacterium | reverse complement strand
TATAAATTGCATCGGCTGCAATTCCAGAGATAGTATCATCATCCGTCCTCTCTAAAAGGACAAATTTAGCCGGCTCAATCTTCACGCTACTAGAAAAACTAAAATCAATTCCATCTTTTTGGTTTTTTACACTCCAACCATTTAAATCAATCACTCCGCTACTATTATTTTTAAGCTCCATCCACTCATCATTAGCGCTCTTCTCAGTACCCATCCACGCAATCTCGTTGAAGATTATTTTCTGAGAGGGCATATTACCCCCGCCATCAAAATTACACTCTTTTACCTCTGGCGCAGTCTTCGCGAAAGATATATCCTTCTGCCCCTCCTCTTTTTTCGGCAAGATATTATCGACAGAAGCTAATCCAGACCTCTCCTTACTACCCACCCCTACATCTTGATTGTTTTTAGATAAACCTAGAACAGAATTTCCATTTACAACCCTAGCCGTCCCACTAGAGTCAACCCCATTCCCAACCAGAGCCGAACCAATTGGCATTACAAAATCCGGAGCTCTGTCGCGAGAAGAAAAAACCTGCCCCAAAGCCCCACTTAAAGCCCTCCCAGTCCGAGCTACCAATCCTTCCGTGTTGTTTGTTGAAGCTCCTAGAGCAAAAAATATTCCCCCAAAAAGGAAGAAGGCCAAAAATCCAAAAAACCACTTAATAAATCTCTTCGCTCCACGCCTCTCGACTTGATTTTGAGCTTGATTTTCCTCCATAAAAACCTAAGTTACAAAAATAAAAACGTAATTTTTTCGGACCGAAAAAAAATCTAGTTTTTTTAGTGTCAATAGGCAAAAAATCACTTTTACACCCCAACTAATCAAATCTCCAAACTCCGAGCCAGAAGCTCCCACCCCAAGAACTAAGGGCTAACTCTATGAGCATAATGATTCTTCAAAATAGAAGCAAATCACCCTAAAAAAGTTTTCCCCAACACCCAAACTCCCATGCTAAAATTAACCAACAAAAACATTTAAAAACCAACTCGGTCGGCTAAGTTTAAAAAACAAAACTATGTTCAACAAAAAGCATCATTTTACGGAAGTAAAAAAGAGGGATGGTCGCATCGTCCCCTTCGATCAGAGCAGAATCACTCGCGCCATCTCCAGGGCCATGGAGGCAACTGGCGAAGGTGACCCCGTAAAAGACGCTGAAAGAGTTGCTGAACAAGTTTTAGCCGCCCTCCTTAAAAAATACCCAGAAAATACCACCCCCGACATCGAAAGCATTCAAGATATTGTTGAAACCCAACTCATCTTGATGGATTTTGCCAAAGTAGCTAAAGCCTACATCATCTATCGAAACGAAAGATCTAAAGTCCGTAACCAAGACAGAAATATTCCCGAAAGAATCAAGACTCTAAACGACCAGAGTAAAAAATATTTCCGCAATCCTTTATCCGAATTCATCTATTACCGCACCTATTCTCGTTGGATCGAAGAAGAGGGTCGCCGTGAAACCTGGATCGAAACCGTCGACCGTTACATCGGCTTCATGAAAGAAAAAATTGGCTCCAAATTAACCGATGCTGAATACGGAGAAGTTCGAGAATCAATCTTACGTCAAGAAGCCATGCCCTCAATGCGTCTGCTCTGGGCCGCAGGCGGAGCCGCTAGAAAAACCAACGTCGCCGCTTTCAACTGCTCCTACATCGCTCCCAGCAAAATCGAGGACTTCGCCGAAATCATGTACATCCTTATGTGTGGAACCGGCGCTGGCTTCTCGGTGGAGAGTCAAACTGTTCAAGAATTTCCTCAAATTAAAAAACAAAACGGCAAACCAGCCAAAAATTATGTTATTGAAGACAGCAAAGAAGGTTGGGCAGATGCCTTAACTACCGCCCTTAAGGCTTGGTGGAATGGCGAAGATCTTAGTTTTGATTTCTCCCAAGTTCGACCAGCCGGAGCCAGACTCCGCACTATGGGTGGTAAAAGTTCTGGCCCCGAACCACTTCGCAACCTTCTAGAATTCTCTAAACAAAAAATTCTCGCTAAACAGGGCAAACGTCTTTCTAATATTGACGTCCATGACATCATCTGCAAAATCGGCGAAGTGGTTGTGATGGGCGGAGTGCGCAGAAGTGCTTTAATCTCCCTCTCCGACCTCGACGATACGGAAATGCGCGATGCTAAAAAAGGCGCCTTCTATGTTAAGGAACCCCAACGAACCCTCGCTAACAACTCTGCCGTCTACAACGAAAAACCCACCGCCACTCAATTTATGGAAGAATGGCTCGCCCTTGCTAAAAGTGGTAGTGGAGAAAGAGGCATCTTCAATCGTGGTGGACTTAAGTCTCAACTCCCCGAAAGACGTTGGAAAATTTTTGAAGAAGATGCTGCCACCTCCGGCACCAACCCATGCGGAGAAATCGTTTTAAAATCCAAACAATTCTGTAATCTTTCCGAAGTAGTCTGTCGCGCCGAAGACACCGAAGAAACTCTCCTTAAAAAGATGAAGATCGCCACCATTATCGGAACTTATCAATCCACCCTCACCGATTACCCTTATCTTTCTAAGGAATGGAAAAAGAATTGTGAAGAAGAACGCCTCTTGGGAGTTTCTCTTACTGGTCAATGGGACTGCCCCGCTATTCGCAATCCAGAAACTTTAAGAAAAATGAAAGAATTAGCGGTTGAGGTCAACAAAGAGTACGCTAAAAAGTTCGGCATCAATCAATCCTCCTGCATTACCTGTGTTAAACCTTCCGGTACTGTTTCTCAGCTCGTTGATGCCGCCTCTGGTGGTCACGCCAGACACTCCCAGTATTACATCCGTCGCGTTCGCATCGCCGCCACCGACAGTCTTTTCCAAATGATGAAAGACCAAAAAGTTCCTTACTACCCAGAAGTTGGTCAGTCCACTGGTTCAGCGAGTACTTACGTTTTAGAATTTCCAGTCAAAGCACCAGACAACGCCATCTTTAAAAATGATTTAAGCGCCAGCAAGCAATTAGAGCACTGGAAAATGGTGAAAGAAAATTACACCGAACACAATCCCTCCGTCACCATCTCTGTTGGAGAAGAAGAATGGGTTGGAGTTTCTAATTGGCTCTACGAAAATTGGAATATCTTAGGCGGTCTTTCCTTCTTGCCTCGCGACAATCATGTCTACATGCTCGCTCCCTATGAAGAAATCACCAAAGAGCGCTACGAAGAGATGATGGAAAAATTCCCCAAGATCGATTTCTCCCAAATTATTATTTACGAGAAAGAAGATCAAACTCAAGGCGCCAAAGAATTGGCTTGTGTGAGTGGAGTCTGCGAAATCGATGCTCCAGTCACCGAAAAAATTACCGCCACCGCTTCGTCTTAAATTTAAATCAAAATTCACCACTAAAAAATCCCGTCGAGCTAAGCTCAATGGGATTTTTTAATTAGTCATTTCGTAATTTTCATTCTCTACGCCCTTCCGCCAAAGGCGGATCCCTGCCTACCGCCTGCCTGCCGGTAGGCAGGGACAGACAGGCTCCTTCGGAGGAAAACCCTATTGGCTAGTGGCTAATTAACTAACTCTTCTTCCCTCTTGCCGCCAACCCAGTCGCAAGCGCCACTAGTACAATGTTCTTAATAATGTACTGCCCCTCAAGCGTTGGAATAAAGAATCCACTCCAAATTTCTTTAGGCAAAAGCAAGAGTGGCAACATCGTCATTCCCATATGAAAAATAAATAGAAGGAATGCGATTCGATTAAATTTCGGAATCAAAAAACACAATCCGATCACCATCTCAAAAAATCCAAAAAACACAATAAACTGCTCAAAAGAAATAAAAGGCAAGGTTTTTTGGAGCAATTCATTCACTAGCGGACTAGCCGGACTCTCCCCGATCAACTTTAAAAATCCAAACCAGAAGAAAACTATAAACAAAGCTAGTCGAGCAAATGTTGGAAAAATTCTATCCATTAATCCCGTAAATTTATGAAAAAAAATATTAGTTTTCATTTTCTTTGTTAATTAACTTCGTGAACCGAAACTTCTCTTCCTTCGATACCAATATAAGTTGATGGTAGATCCGTCCAACATCCACTGTTAAAATACTTGATTTCTTCTTTTTCTCTTGTAAGGGCTTGATGGGTGTGCCCAGCAAAAACTACCTGCGCTCCTCGAAGCTCTCCATAACGCATCACCCCCCGTGCCACTTTTTCGGACAATCGCAACCATGACTTACTCATCCGCTTTACTAATCTACTAAAACGCTGCTTTCGCCCACCAATCTGCTGTAAAAATCGATAAAAAACACTAGCCATCATACTCAAGATCGGATTGTCTACCAAAAATCGATCAAACTGGTGTCCGTGAATCGCTAAATATTTTACTCCTTCTCTCTCCCACTCATAGACTTCACGCACTTGATCCACGCCCAATAAATGCTTCATTACTTTTTTCAGCAAAAAATCATGATTGCCATACACCCAAACTACTTCGATTTTCCCCTTCTGTTCCGACAGTTCCCTGATATACGCCAAAAGATTCCAATGATCTTTCGTTAAACTACCAAAATTCAAATCATCAAAAATATCTCCAAGCAAGATCAACCTTTTAAACTTTGTTCTCTTTAAAAGTGCGAGGGCTTCTTTAGCTCGACTCACCTCTGACCCAAGATGTACATCCGAGATAATCAAATCATCAAACTTATTTCTAATTGAAGTTTCTGAAGTCTTTGAAGCCGAACTCATTCATATTATTATAACATCTTTAAAAAAGTGGGCGCCTCCTGCGAGACGCCCGAC
>CAZLXS010000039.1:0-4850 GCA_964563735.1 uncultured Candidatus Saccharibacteria bacterium | reverse complement strand
TTCCGATAGTTCGACTACCTGTTAAATCAAAATTAAAATCTAAAAAAATTAATCCACCTCCCCCGCTACCGAATATTTCGAAGCCACCACTAAACTACAACTCGAAGTTTCGTTCCCACTAATCACTACCACTTTGTGCGTTCCAGTAGCGTTGTATGACACTCGTACTTCTGCACCAGTTGGACCAGTGAGCGAAAGTCCTTTGCCGTACCAACTATACGATCCGCTCCCTCCTGAGGCAGTTAAAAGTACCGGCTGGCCAGAAAAAACCGCAGGAGAGCCAAAGCCACAGCTAAGCGGATTAGCAGAAGTCGCTTGAGCCCAAACCAATCCAACAACTAGCGTAACCGCAAGCACCACCCCCAAAACTCCAAACTTAATCGCTTTTTGAGTAAGCATCGATTTATTAATTGGTTTATTTCTCCGACCTTTCTTCTTTCTATAAAAACCTAAAAAACCCAACATAATAACGATTAGCCCAATCCAAAAAATCTTCATGAACTCAGCTTCTTCTTTAAATATAGAAGCGCGAAGATGAATTAATTATGAAAAACTATCACCCAGACACCTCATTGCCAAAACCAAAATAATCCCTATAAATATATCTATATACCATCTTCATGAACTCTTCATAATTAGAGGATTATTATCAATAAATAATGCACATACTTATTATTGAAGATGAAGAAAAGCTCGCCCAATCCCTAAAAAAGGGTCTAGAACGCAGTGGCTATGCGGTGGATTATCTCTTGGATGGAGAATCTGGCGAAAGACGTCTTAACATCCGCCACAAAGACTATGACTTTGTTATTCTAGATTTAATGCTTCCAGGAAAAAGCGGTTTCGAAGTCTGCAAAGCCCTACGCGACAGAGGCATCACCATTCCCATCCTCATCCTTACCGCCCGAGACACAGTCGATGATAAAGTTTCTGCTTTTAACAACGGAGCAGATGACTACCTAACCAAACCATTTTCCCTGGAAGAGCTTCTAGCCAGAATCCGCGCGATTGGTCGACGGCCCAACGGAGTCCTGGAAAAAGAATTAAAAGTAAAAGATGTTGTTCTTGATCCAAATAAACGAGAAGTTTATCGAGGCGAACGAAAAATTAATCTAACCCTCAAAGAATTCGAACTCCTTTCATATTTAATGCGTCATCCAGATCAAGTTTTAAACCGAGAAGATATTTTTATTCATCTTTGGGATTTTGCCGATAATTCTTTAAGCAACACCATCGATGTTCACATTAAAAATCTGCGGAGCAAATTAGAAGATCAAGATAATGAGAAACTTATTGAAACGGTACGGGGGGTTGGTTACAAGATTAGGGGATAAAGTTATTTCTGACATCTTTACTTCGGCTCGCCTACGCATCACCCTGCTTTATTTTTTAGTCGGCGCGCTAATTTTGGGCATCGCCGGAACCCTAACCTACAACCACACCATCGACATCTTAAATCTCTACACCGAGAGACTAAGTAGTGTTATTACAGATAGTCTCTCTAAAAATTCAGAATCAGTTGAACCTCAAAATATCAGCCAAATCGTGGAAGGAGCTCTCGAACAAAGACAACAAAATAGCGAAGACATCTCTGCCACTCTTAAAGATGAGATTAGAAGAATGATCTACTCCACCTCCCTCTGGATGATTCTTGCTATCCTCATCTCTGCCTACGTTCTGGCTGGTATTACTCTAAAGCCGATCGAACGAGCCTTGGAAAATAAAAAAAGATTTATTGCCAATGCTTCTCACGAATTAAGAACCCCTCTCTCGATTATGAAAACTTCTTCTGAGAGCACTCTACTCGACGAAAAAAATGTGGACCGAGAAGAATTAATCTCCACCCTCAAAAGCAACATCGAAGAAGTAAACAGAATGTCGAACATTCTTCAATTTCTTTTCGCCTTCTCGAGCTTCGAACACCGCACCAAAGTCCTTGCCATGTCCCCTATCGATATTTCCGAAATTACACAAAAATGCATTCAAACCCTCCAAACCGCTATCCAAAAAAAGAAAATTAATATCGAAGTCTGGAACGATCAGGGGGCGCTTGTGCGAGGCAACGCTATCGCTCTCGAAGAAGTTCTATTAAATCTCCTCAAAAACGCTATCCGCTACACCCCCGAGCAAGGCCATATCCGAATCGTGCTCGAGAAAAAACTCTATGGCATCGTCACCATCGTAGTCAGAGATTCCGGCATTGGTATTCCACCAGAAGAAATCCGTCATATCTTCGAACCATTTTATAAGGGCAAGAATACTGGCGACAGCAGTAAAAAAAATAGCAAAAGTCACGCCGGGCTAGGTCTCGCTATTGTCAAAGAGATCATCACCACTCATCGAGGCACCATCTCAATCCAAAGCAAACTAGGCGAAGGAACCTCGGTAGAAATTCGTCTGCCCTCTGCATCAGGATCAAGAAACTCTTAACTCTCTCTAACCTAATCAAAAATTCATCTCGCTTATTCCATAATAGAGCGCAGGTTCAAAGGTCGAAAACATTATCAACCAAACCAATGTAATTTTACAACCCAAACAAACTAAATAAAGAAGGGCAAGTACGGGGCAGTAATTAAAGTTACAAAAAACCATCCCACCAAACTGCGGGGTGGTTTTTTCGCGTCATCCCCAATACCCCTATCTAAAATCCCAAATCAAAAAAACCATCGAGAGCCCCGCCCTCGATGGTTTTTTATTTTCTATTAGAGATCATTACTGATTTGTTCTGAAACTACTCGGCCAAGTCATACTAAGATTTCCAGCGCTATCAATTCCCCTAATTAGGTAGTAATAAACAGTATTCGGCATCAAATTCTGAACCGCTATCGCATGGTTTGTCTGTAAAGCAGCGCTACTATCCACCGCCAAGGCTCCACTCACAAATGGTTGTTGCCGTGGGCCAGTGGCCTCGTCTGATCGCAATGGAACACTGTCGTAATAAACCTGACCTCGAGTTGGTTCATTAGTCGCCCAAGTAAACGTAGCATTTGTATTACCGTACTGCACCAAAGGAGCGCTCAAAACGGGCACTGCGTCCCAAGAAGTTTGTCCAGAAATCATTAAGGCATTAAGTCTAGCCATGGTTTGAGGACCCACCCTTCCATAACCAGTAGTCGTGGGTGATCCGCTCGAAACAATCCCCTGAGCCACCTGAAATCTTTGCACTGCCGCCTGCGTTAGAGCTCCAAAATACCCAGTCACAAGACCAGCTGGATAAATAGCAGGGTCAAGCGCTAAATACGTTTGAAGTTCCGCCACATCATTTCCACTTGATCCAAAATCTAAAGAACGACTTATCGCGGCATGAGCGCTTGAAACTCCCAAGACCAACACTACTAGAAGCGCTAAGGCCACCACTCCAGACAAAAAAGTCTCACGTGACATGCTTCGTAAATTTATTATTTTTTTCATTTGATTTAGGTTTTAATAATATATTTTTATAAACCAACACGCTCACTACATAGTCGACTCCCTATGTACGCATAACCACCTGACCCAACAAAGCCGTTCAAAAAAATAAAAATATTACACTCATCAGTTCTTAATTTCACAAAACTAAATTTGAACAATCTTCATTTTTTCTTCATTCAAATTTAGCCAGAATTATTAAAGAAACAAGCGATAACGCTCCGCGACCATTTTACTCTGAAACAAACTAATCTCGCCAAAGCACCTCGCGTGTTAAAGCGGACTTGTCTCGCCGAAGCACGCCTGTGCGAAGGCGGATAAACAAAGTGGCGCTATTACAAACCCACAAAAAAATCCCATGACTAGAAGACAAATAAACGAACTAAGCACGGTTTTAGCAGAAGCTCATAAAAATTATCGCAGAGGTTTAAACCTCTATGCCTTTCTTAAAATAAACGATCGAGCGACCAGCGAAGACCTCATTCAGGAAGCCTTCTTAAAAACCTGGAAATATTTAATACGCGGAAAAAAAATCAACACGATGAAAGCTTTTCTTCGACATGTTTTCGACAACATCATTATTGATGAATACAGAAAACGTAAAACTATTTCACTTGATCTTCTTCTAGAGAAAGGCTTCGAACCAAGCGCAGACTACTCTCCTCAACATCTTTTTAATGTTTTAGATGGCAAAACAGCTCTTCTTCTAATTCAAAAACTTCCTAAAATTTATCAGCAAGTTCTCCATCTTCGCTACGAAGAAGGTCTCCCTTTAAAAGAAATTGCTGGTCTTACTAATCAATCGATCAATACAGTAGCCGTCCAAATCCACCGTGGCCTTCATGGACTGAGAAAACTTTACAACCGTCCTCCAATCAACGCCCAATTTGCCCAAAACATCCATTAATGGAATAATGTAAACTAAGTAAAAAAATTACAAATCTAAAAACATAAAACCATGAATCCCGTTAGAAGATTAATACCAACATGAACAAGTACAATACAATCAATTATAAAAATGGCTTCAATAGTCCTGAAGCCAAAAATTTAATTTTCTAACGGGATGAATCGCGTTGTCCATTTTGAAATTCAAGTAGACGAACCAGAGCGAGCTATAAAATTTTACCAAAATGTTTTTGGTTGGAGTTTTGAACGCTGGGGCGAACAAAAATACTGGATGGTTATGACGGCCGAAAAAGATAGTAAAGATCCTGGTATTAACGGCGGTCTTCTGCCTCGTCCATGCCCAGCACCAGCTCCAGAACAAGGTACCAATGCCTATGTCTGCACTATTCAAGTTGATAATTTTGACGAGATTGCCAAAAAAATAGAAACTGCCGGTGGCAAAGTAGCGATGCCCAAATTCGCGCTAGCCGGTATGGCGTGGCAAGGATATTTTATTGACACCGAAGGCAACACCTTCGGCCTTCACCAAACCGACC
>CAZLXS010000038.1:0-4974 GCA_964563735.1 uncultured Candidatus Saccharibacteria bacterium | reverse complement strand
ATGATCGAGTTTCCCGCCCTTAAACACCTCGTTGGTATGCCAACCGACGAGGAAATCCTCATTACAAATAACACTCCGTTCATCGCCGAAATCTATTGTTTCGAAAAAATTGTTGGAGCATTGTGGCCAGGCGAAACTTTCAGAGGAAAAATAAAATGGAATAATCCTTCACAGGAAGTTCCTATAACGATTGCGTTCTCCTCTAGCTTGGATAAATATCGTGCAAACGAAAGGATTGGTTTTGCCGCAAAAGATTTCCAACACAAAGAAGGATCCCAAAAATCAATTTCCTGGGAAGTCCAAACCGATAATATCGTTGGTTCGGAAGGAAGGAAATTAGTTCTGGGAGCATATCCGCCAATTGAAATTCCAGATAATCTCCCAAATTTAAAATACGGGAAAATAGCCGTAGTTGAATGGCCAGACTTCCTCTTCGAAGACAAAGGAGTGAAGTTCGTTCGGATTATTAATCCAACGAACTACACCGCCGAAATCTTCTATGAGCAGAGGCAGGAAAAACTTTTAGAGCCACAAACCATCTGGTTGTTGAAGATAGAACACTATTACAAAAAACCTCAGGAACACACAGTCCTTGCTAAACTTTTAGACAACCAAGGACATCCAATCCTAGTAAGACATAACGGTGTTCAAACATTTAAGACCACATCCAGGAAAGGTCGAATTGATTCTGATCTATTCTGGATTAAACCCCCAACTATCTAATCTCCTCTAAAATCCTCGGCCCCGATTAATCTCGGGGCCATCTACTTTTTAAATAATTTGACTTCAATCCAAGCTCAATCTATAATTACCCTACCTACTAAGTCCTCCATTTTTTTGAATTAAACCCCTCTTCGTCCTTACAAATTTTAAAACTAAATCTCAAAACCACGCCAAAACAAAAAATCCTGTTAGGAATTTTTGTCTGTAAAGTTTTCAAATAAACAGCGAATCCAATCCATACCTTGGGCAGGTGGTGAAATTGGCAGACACGTACGGTTCAGGGCCGTATGCCGCAAGGCTTGAGGGTTCAAGTCCCTCCCTGCCCACCAAAATTAAAAATTAAATAAAAAATAAAAAAATATGATTAAAAAAGAAATGGCTCCTCGAGCCACCCATTCAAGTCCCAAAAGACGCTCGTCTTCTCGGCCTAATTTTCGTCGCGACTCTAAATCTAAAATAGCCGATCAGAGTCCTAAAGTTCACCACGCTCGCTCTGCCGAAGCCCTAAGATTTATTCCTTTGGGCGGTCTTGAAGAAATCGGCCGCAACATGATGTTCTTTGAGTATAAAAATGAAATCGTTATTATTGATGCTGGACTTCAATTCCCCGAAGAAGAAACTCCGGGAGTAGACTTTATTATTCCAAACATTACCTACCTCCAAGAGAAAAAAGCCAACGTCCTCGCGCTCATTATTACTCATGCCCACTACGATCACATTGGTGCTATTCCCTACATCATGGAAAAAATTGGCAATCCACCAATCTATGCCACCTCGCTTACTAAAGCCCTCGTTAATAAACGTCAGGACGATTTTCCGAACGCCCCCAAACTCAATATCATCACCGTCAAGAATGGAGAAAAAGTTAAAATATCCAATCACTTTGAAGCTGAGTTCTTTGGCATCGCCCACACCATCCCCGAGTCTACCGCCGTAGTTCTAAAAACTCCTGTCGGCAATGTAGTGAATCTTGGAGATTTCAAAATCGAATACGACATTGATGGCAACCCCGAAGGCCTCGCCGACCTAGAAAGAGTCGGCAAAGAAGGCGTTCTTCTTTTCACCGTTGATAGCACCAACGCCGACAAAGCTGGTCGGTCTATGAGCGAAAGACTTGTCGAAAAAAATCTCGAAGAACTTCTCCGAGTTGCCCCGGCCCGCATTATCGTTGCGATGTTCGCTTCAGTTTTAACTCGCATTTCCGAAATTATTAAAATCGCCGAAAAACTTGGCCGTCGAGTCGCTCTCTCTGGCTACTCTATGAAATCTAATGTAGAAATTGCTCGCCAACTAGGCTTCATCAAGGCCAAAGAAGGCACCATCATTCCCCTCGAAGAAGTTCATCGCATCAAAGACGATAAACTTCTAGTCCTCTCGACAGGTGCTCAAGGCGAATCAAACGCCAGCTTAATGAAAATCATCAATGGTGAGCATCGTCATATCGAAATTAAACCCGGCGACACCATTGTTTTTTCTGCTTCGGTAATTCCCGGAAATGAAAGAAGTGTCCAAACTCTTAAAGATAATCTGGCAAGACAAGGTGCCATCATCTACAACTCCGATATTGTGGACATCCACGCCAGCGGTCACGCTCCCAAAGAAGATATTAAATTGGTAATGAAACTTTTAAAACCAAAATTTCTCGCCCCCGTTCACGGCTACTATTACAAGCGCTCGGTTAATGCTCAAACCGGCATCGAAGCTGGTATCCCAAAAGAAAATATTTTTCTTCTAGATAACGGCCAAGTCGCCGAACTCACTAACGATAGCTTTAAAATCATGCAAGAAACCGTTCCCGCTTCTTATGTTATGGTTGACGGACTAGGTGTTGGGGATGTTGAGGAAGTTGTTCTTCGCGACCGTCGCGCCCTCTCTCAAGAAGGCATGATTGTCATCATCGTCACCATTGATCGCAAGAAAGCTCGCTTAGTTAAAAGTCCCGACATCATCTCTCGTGGATTTATCTACCTCAAAGAAAATCAAGAAATCCTCGAAGATACTAGAAAAAAAATCCGCTCTATTGTGAGTCGCATCCCTAGCTTTCAATCTTTTGAGACCGACTATCTTAAAACTCTAATCCGCGATCAAGTTGGCCAACTCATTTATACCAAAACCAAGCGCCGACCGATGATCCTCCCCGTTATCATTGAAATCTAATATTCAAAAATTGATTAGAATAATTAGATCAACTTGCCCTGAATAGCACTGAGGGATTAGAATAATTAGAATAATTCATGAAACCTATCCTCGTGTCCGGCATTCAACCCTCTGGACGAATGCATATTGGTAATTATCTTGGCGCCCTTAAAAATTTCGTCGATCTCCAAAACTCCGGCAAATACCAGTGTTTCTTTTTTATCGCCGACCTTCACTCTCTAACTGAAAGCTCCACGCCTAAAGAAAAATCCGCTCAAATTCTTGAACTCCTCGCTGATTATCTAGCCGCCGGTCTTGATCCAAAAAAATCAACCATCTTCCTTCAATCTCAAATTCCAGCGCACAGCGAACTTTCTTGGATTTTGGGCACCATCACTCCTATGGGCGAACTTCGGAGAATGACCCAGTACAAAGAAAAATCCGAAAATGAAAAAGATGGTTCAAACGCTGGCCTCTTTACTTACCCAACTTTAATGGCCGCCGACATCCTTCTCTATGATGCAAAACACGTTCCGGTAGGCGAAGATCAACTCCAACACCTAGAACTAACCAGAACCATTACGAGAAAATTTAATTCCAAATACGGTAAAACCTTTATCGAACCCCAGCCCATTCTCACCGCCTCACCTCGCATCATGAGTCTTGGCGATCCAAAGAAAAAAATGTCCAAATCCCAGCCCCAAACCTGTCTCTTTTTAGACGAACACCCAGACGAAATAGTTTTCAAAATTAAGCGAGCCGTCACCGATTCAGATAATAAAATTATTTTTGACCTCAAAAATAAACCGGGGCTAAGCAATCTTTTACTCATCTTTGCTAGCCTTTCCGAAAAACCAATTAAAATTATCGAGAAAGAATTTTCAAATAAAAATTACGGAGAGTTTAAATTGGCTCTCGCCGATTTAATGATTAAAAAATTATCCGACTATCGTAAAAATAAAAAAACTCTTCTCTCTAAATCTCAAAATCTAAAAAATATTTTAAATTCTGGCTGTAAGATCGCCAACACCATCGCTAATAAAAAAATTGCAATCGTAAAAAAGAAAATCGGCTTAAGTTTTTAGAATTCAGCTGATCAATTCCGCATGAAAAGAATCACTATTAATCACATAGCGAGCTCCGGCATCATCTACAAAGAAAGTGATCCATCTAAAATATTTTTAGAGATCAAAGACAAAACTTATCCCATCAAACAATTTCGCCACGCCCTCTGCCCCATCGGCGGCAATTGGATTGGTAAGGCCGCTAAAAAAGATAGGGGACCCAAAGAAACTTTTGATCGAGAAGTGGACGAAGAACTCTCTTTCAAAAAACCGCTTGTTAGTTCATCCGAACTAAGACTCCTAGGTATTAAACATGCCAAAGACTATCGCCTAGACAAGCTCAAACATAAACCAAATCAAGCCGACCTAAAGGCGCTTCTCCATATTAAAAAAGTTATCAAAAAATCAAAAAAACCTTGGGGCGATTTTCTCCACACGGTTAATCAAAATAAAATTTCTCTGGCTAATTTCTTCAACAATCAAGATAAAAAATTTACCCACCTCATCTCTTACCGCTTCGTCCCGATCAAAAATAAAGATTGGGAAATTCTAGAAAATCTTCAAAATAAATTCGGCAACCTCTCCGAAGAATCCCAAACCATCATTGTCTCCGTAAACGATATTATTAAAAATCATCTCCACTTTATCTGGGGTCACGATCAAGTTTTAAAAAAATTCTTTCTAAAAAACAAAATTCGGTCAGCTAACAAATTGCCCGCTCTTAAAAACATCCAAAGCAAAGCCGTGGGCAAATCCCTAAATTCATACACCGCCTACAGAAAACGCTACATCGTCCTCAAAACCCCTTTCGCGGATAAAATTTAGTTTGACACATTAAAAAAAATATATATAATATAGCCAGTTTTATTACCAATCACTATAAGGAGAAAAGTATGACCTATTCCATCTATCTACCCCCAATGAAATCAGCGGCTCTGGCCGCTGGGAAAATGCTCTTAGAAGCACAGAGTAAGTCCACAGAAGTCCCCCAAGACTACAAGGACTTCGTGACAGAGCAGGATTTCGCGGCCGAAAAAATCATCCGCGAATC
>CAZLXS010000037.1:0-5214 GCA_964563735.1 uncultured Candidatus Saccharibacteria bacterium | reverse complement strand
ATATATATAGTCACAAAGGGTATAATGTAACGATTACCCCACTCGGGGCGTATTACCTTAAGATTTGTGTAGTTTTAGGGGGGGAGAAATATTAAAAACAGTCGAAATATTATAAACCATAGAAAAAAACAATATGAAACACTTTCGTTATGGGCTTTTGCTTTTTGTAGCGGTAGTTTTGGTCTTTTCAGTTTTTGGGACTCTCCCAGCTAAGGCCGAAGAAAATAAGAACAATAATTCAGTCTTAGTCGGGGCATTGCAAGAGCAAATTTCCAAGCTCTTGAAGATGGTGCAAGATCTGCAAAATCAGTTAAATCAAATTCGGAATGGCCAGACCAATCCAGTTACTCCGCAACCAGAACCGGTTCGACCAGTCTTAAATGTGTCAGCCGATTATTTATTTACTGGCAGTCTAACTCAACCTCAAACTTCAATTTATGGGTGGGGTACTCACCAATTAGATGGAGTTCAAGTCCTTCGATTAAAAGAGAAAAATAATAAAAAGTTTAACGCCACCTTAATGGTTGGAAAACCATATTTAGTGAAAGCTGAAAATGATTCAGTTCTAGCCGAATTAAAACGACTCACTGGAACCAAAGTTAGAATTTGGGGAGAGGTGGAAATTCAAAACAATCTTGAAGGAGGATTTGTTGGGATCGTGGCCAAACGTGTAGTCTCGGCCGATCAAACCATTATTTGTCCAGCTATTCCAAAAATCATTAAGATGGGCTCGACTGGAGAGAGTATAAAAAACATCCAGAAGTTTTTGTCTCGCGACAAAATGATCTATCCAGAAGGCATTGCGACAGGTTACTTTGGATCAATGACTAAAAAAGCTATTGAGAAGTTTCAAGATCGACAGGATCTCAAGGTGACTGGAGAATTCAACGATGAAACCAGAGTGGCCCTAGAGAACTTGATGCAGGCCGAAGGGATGGATTACAAGTGCATTGATCCAACTCCGATTCCAGTTCCAGATCAAGGATTTAAAGTCTACTCTCCACAGGCCGGTGAGAACTTAAAATTGAATCAGACTTACAAAATTGCCTGGAACCAAGTTTGGCCTACGTTAACCAGCTCTAATCTAGTAGCAATTAAATCGGTTAAAATTACATTGCACAGATACTTTGCGTGTTTGCACAGCAATCCTGCTTGTATGATTGCCGAGCCAGCACCCTATGTAATCACGGACAAAACAGAAAACGATGGAGTTTTCGAGTGGACTATTCCAGCTAATCTAGCCGAACAGTATCGAGGCCAAGTATTGATTACGGTCTCAGCGAGCGACGGAGGTTTTAGTGGTCAGAGTGGAGTGTTTACGATTTCTTCTAATCAAGTTGATACCCAGGGTATCAGAGTAAATCTTCCGACAAGTGGATCTAAGCTCGAAGTAGGCAAGACTCAGCAGATTAAATGGGAAAGTCTAATTGCTCAAGCTACTATGCTTACTCCGGGAGTTCCCGTTTCCGATATGAGTAAGGTTTCGATCAAATTAGAACCTTATATCCCGTGCCTTAACCCAGCATATCCGGGCGGACCAATCTGTATGATGGCTCAACCGATGCCGTATGTCATTGCAGCAGAGACTTCAAACGACGGCCTTTTCGATTGGGCAATTCCTACCGATTTAAATAGTATGTATCGAGGAAACGTTAGAATAGTAGTTTCTATTTTAGGAACCGAAAGTATCTATGGAAAAAGTGGAGTCTTTGTAATTGCTGATCAATCAACTAATCAACCACCAGTCATCTCGGGAATAACAGCTCCGACTGCGCTCAAGGTTGGCGAAATTGGAACTTGGGTCATCAAGGCTAGTGATCCAGAAAATGGAAATCTTGCTTACTCTGTAATTTGGGGAGATGAGGTCCCCCAAGTCCAGACCCCAACTTTCTCAAGTTCAGCTTCTGGGGTTCTGCAATCAACTACGTTCACTCATGTCTATACAAAAACTGGAACTTTTAATCCAAAGTTCAAAGTAACAGACAACAAGGGACTAGTCGCAGAAACTAGCGCTAGTGTCGAGGTTTCTCCGGTTGTATTGCCCACCTCTACAAGCACAGCTTCTTCTACCTAAAACCAATAGATAGAAAAGCATTAGTTTATCCAGCTCCGGCATAGTGTCGGAGCTGGATTTGTTTTATAATTATCCTATGGCAGTTTATTTAGGAGCCGATCACCGTGGCTTTGAACTCAAAGAAAAAATTAAATCCTACCTAAATCAAAATGGCTACGAAGTTTTTGATTTAGGCAACGATCATCTTGACCCAATGGATGACTATTCAGATTTTGGAGCTAAGGTTGGCGAAGCGGTTGGAGGGGATGATCAAGCCAAGGGCATTTTAGTTTGTGGTTCGGGCGCTGGGGTTTTATTTACCGCCAATAAATTTAAGGGTGTGCGCGGAACCATGGCTCTCTCCGCCGATCAGATCTATGACGCAAGAAGAGATGACGACGTCAATGTTCTCTCTATCTCGGCTAATGTTCAAGGCGAAGAAGATGTTTTAAAAATTATTCAGGTTTTTCTAGGTACCACTTTTTCGGGCGAGGAGCGCCATCTGCGGAGGATCAATAAAGTTAAAGAGATCGAAGAACGACTTCAAAAATAATAAATTTTATAATTTTTCATGGCTCAAGTTATCCCTTCGGTTAATTGTAGTAATTTTGAGTGCGTGGCCGATAAATTTAATCGAGCCAAAGCTTTTTTACCAGAGGACGGTTGGTTGCACGTGGATGTGGCGGACGCTCGCTTTACTTATGGCAAGAGTTGGGACAACCCCCTCGAACTCAAAAAACTTTTTGATGCCGGAGCTAAGTTTAATGTAGAGGTGCACCTAATGGTTGAAGAGCCAGAAAAAGTGGTGGAAGATTGGCTCAAGGCCGGAGCGAAGCGCCTCATTATTCATTTAGAAACCATGCAGGATGGTCGAGTCCATAGTGATGGAGAAGTTGATCAGATGACGCCTCTCGACTACATCTCGCATCTCGCCAAAAAATACGGAGCCGAGGTAATGCTCGCCATCAATCCGGGCACACCGGTTGAAATGCTCAAGCCATTTTTAAAAACTTTTTCCTTCTTTCAAATTCTAGCGGTGATTCCCGGTCCAGCTGGTCAACCGATCCTGCCGATTGCTTACGAAAAAATAAAATTTTTGCGCGCTAATGCGCCGAATGCTAAAATTGAAGTAGATGGAGGTATTAATTTAGAAACTGGAAAGAAAGCTGTTGCGGCCGGAGCCAATATTTTAGTGGCGGCGAGTCACATCTTTGGCAGTAGTGATCCCAAAAAAGCTTACACTGAACTTTCTTTTTTATAGGGACGAGTCGTGAAACATTTTTAGCATTTTAATTTTTAAAAACTATGGAAGGTCTGACCGAAAAAAAAGTAATTTTTCTAGAAGAGATGGCGAACCGCATTCGCCAAGACATCATCAAGATGTTGCTCTCTGCCGGTTCGGGACATTCGGCTGGACCGCTTGGTATGGCGGATATTTTTACGGCTTTTTATTTTCATATTTTAGAACACGATCCCAAGCGCCCCAACTGGCTCGATCGAGATCGACTCGTGCTCTCCAACGGTCACATCTGTCCAGTACTCTATGCCACATTGGCACGAGCTGGTTATTTTTCTCCAGACGAACTAAGCACGCTTAGAAAGTTAGGCAGTAGACTTCAGGGGCATCCCCACCGCAAAATTTTACCCGGCCTTGAAACCACTTCTGGGCCACTGGGTTCTGGACTTTCGCAATCAATCGGCATGGCGCTCGCCGCAAGGTTGGACGAAAAAAGGTACCGCACCTATTGCCTCACTTCTGATGGCGAACACCAAGAGGGGAATTTTTGGGAGGCAGTCATGTTCGCCGGCAAAAATCGTTTGTCTAATTTAACCGTGGTGGTTGATCGAAACAATATTCAGATCGATGGCAACACCGAAGACATTATGCCGCTCGAACCCTTCCGCGAAAAATACGAGGCCTTCAATTGGCACGTCATCGAAATCAACGGTCACGATTTTTATCAAATTGTAAGCGCCGTCGCCGAAGCCAAAGTTATTTTTGAAAAACCGACTGTCATTATTGCGCACACCATTCCGGGGCGGGGAGTAAGCTTTATGGAGGGCGACTTCCGCTGGCACGGCAAGCCACCCACGGCGCACGAAGCAAGGTTGGCACTCGATGAATTAAAAAAGCATGGTCGGCATACTAAGTTTAGCTATCTTTAAATGCTCAGCCCCAATTTACATCTTTCGCCAGATATTTTTAACGAGAAGATTTTACAAAAAGCTACTCGCGATGGTTTTGGCGACGGCCTCGTCGAGGCAGGGGAGGAAAACAAAAATGTGGTGGCACTCTCGGCCGATTTAACCGAATCAACTAGAGTGGAGGCTTTTGCTAAAAAATTTCCCAATCGTTTTTTTGAAGTTGGTGTAGCCGAGCAGAACTTAGCCACGATTGCTTCGGGGTTAGGAGTCAGCGGAAAAATTCCCTTCATCGCTTCTTATGCTACTTTTTCTCCGGGCCGCAACTGGGAGCAGATCAGAACCACTATTTCGTACAACGATTCCAATGTTAAGATCGTCGGCGCGCACGCCGGAATTTCGGTAGGCCCAGATGGGGCTACGCACCAAGCCATCGAAGACATCGCGACTATGCGGGTTATGCCTCGAATGACGGTGCTCGTTCCCTGTGACTCCTTTGAAGCTAAAAAAGCTACACTCGCCGCCGCCAAAATGTGGGGGCCCGTTTATTTGCGCATCGGCCGAGAAAAAAGTTCAGTCTTCACCACCGAAAAAACTCCGTTTACTCCGGGCAAAGCCGAGGTACTTTGGACTGCAAATGGGCGAGGTAAGCCCGTCGTCGCCATCATCGGTTGTGGTCAGCTTCTTTATAATGCACTTCTCGCGGCTCGTGATTTAGAAAAAGAAAAAATCGCCGTGGTCGTTTTAAATTCTCATACGGTGAAACCTCTGGATGAAAAAACCATTTTAGAGTGGACCAAAAAAACCGGCGCCGTAGTCACGGTGGAGGAGCATCAAGTTTTAGGCGGTTTAGGCGGAGCCGTGGCGGAACTTTTAGCTAAAAAAAATCCAGTGCCGATGGAATTTATCGGAATGCAAGATACCTTTGGTGAATCAGGAACCGCCAGCGAATTAATCGACACCTACGAGATGGGGGTAAAAGATATAATCTTAGCCGTAAAAAAAGTAATCAGGAGGAA
>CAZLXS010000036.1:0-5245 GCA_964563735.1 uncultured Candidatus Saccharibacteria bacterium | reverse complement strand
GGTATTGGTCTTTCTAATCCGCAAAATAAACTCTCGGTCAGCGGAGGGGATATTCAGATCGTCTCTGCTGGTAGTGGTATTTTGTTCTCTGATGGAACTAAACAAATTACTGCCGCTAATCCTGGAAATGGATCGAATGGTCGGATGGCTTTTTGGAACAGCACCACCACTCTTGGTTCAAATCCTAACTTTGTTTGGGATGATGCGAATAGCCGGATGTCTATCGGATTCAATGCTTCTGTTGCTCCGTATTCTCTTTATGCCACCGGACCGATCCGCTCCAACAGTGGAGTCTCGCGTTTCGATGGGGATCTTCAAGTTAAATCAACTGGGTTCCTTCAGTTTGAAAAAACCCAAAACGGCGCTCCGGTCGCAACTGATTGCGATTCGGATACAGAGCGTGGTCGCCTAGTTCTAGACATTAGCGTGAATAATCGGCTCTACGTTTGTAATGGCGCCGCCCGTGGTTGGGATTATCTAATCCTTAATAACTAAGCAATGAAGCATAAACTTTCATTCATAATTTTATTCTGCATCCTAACCATCGGATCAATTTGGTTCGTCCATAATTCTTCGGCTTTTATCGGACCAACTTGTCCAGCTGGGTCAGATTGCGCTCCCTTTATAACGAATGGTAGAAATCTCAAGATTGGTGGAAGCACCGGTGCTCCCTACACCCTGCTTGATTCGACCAAATTGTCTATCGTAGCTTCTTCCAGTCTTACTTCCCAATATCTCTTAAAGTTGGTTGACCAAGGAGAGACCGGAGGTGATTCCGTTCTCCTTTCCGTAAACAATTCTGGTGGAATAAGTATAGGTACTTCTACTAACTCGTTTGGGACTACGCCTAATGCTTCTGGTGATGGACTTAGAAGATTATATGTTCGAGGTACTTTGGTAGCTGATGCAATAAATATTGCGAGTTGTACTGGCGCTGGTTGCGGCGGTGGAAATGTTAGTCAACTATCGAGTGGAGTTTTTGGTAGTTCGCTCTCTGGTTCATCCACAATGCTCTACGCATTCCCATCTTCAATTGGAGTGGGGACGAGCACGCAGGTTAGTCTTCCTCAAACTCTTTCTGTTTACGGCGGAGGATATTTTAGTGGTAATTTAGGGATCGGTACATCAAGTTCAGATTTTCCTTTGACCATTAAAGCAAAAGACGATGTAGGATTGGGAAGTGGTATCGGTATTAAAATAATATCTTCAGATGATAATTCAAAATCTCTAACTATTCGAACAACTAGTGGAGGAAGCTTTTTATACCATAATGGAGGAACAAGAGGGATTGGAATAGATAACAATGGGAATATTGATGTGTTTGGAATTATGCCTAGTGGAATACTTCCGTATTCTTTAAATGTTAATGGTACTTCTAAATTTTATAACGATGTTTATATCGCTAGCAATTTAAGTCTCACAAATTCCACCTCTACCTTTTCAGTTCTCGCTACAAGTACGATGGCAACTTCTGGTGGTAATGTTGGTATCGGTACTGCCTCGCCAACTCAAAAACTTCACGTAGTCGGAAAGGGAATTGTTAGTGATCAACTTCTGGTTTCAACTACAACTGTGCCATCATCTGGATACAAGCTTGCCGTTGGAGGCTCGGTTTTATTGGGCGGTACCCCTGGAGGGGATGGAATAAGATTCGCCGATGGAACAACTCAATTCACCGCCTATACTCCATCCGGCTCTCCCGTAACTGGTAGCGGTACAGCCGGAAGAGTTCCACTTTGGTCTAGCTCAAATGCTCTGACTAATTCAGAAATTTACTCGACCAGTTCTAATATCGGTATTGGTGCTTATCCAAACGCATCTTATAAGCTAGATGTAACTGGGGGTTTGCGCGTAACAAATAATGCTATTTTTGGTGGTAGCGTTGGGATTGGTACAGCCAGTCCAGGAGTCATTTTGGATGTTGCGCCGACTGATGGCTTCGAAGCCATAAAAATAAGGAAATCATCCGCCGCCTCCGCTGGTATGACTTTAATTGTTGTTCAGGCTAATTCAGTATCCGGTGCTTCAGCATGTGGTGCGAGTAGAGCGTGTATTGCTAATATTCAAACCAATGGAACTCCAGTGGTTGGTGGTTGTACTGGCTCAGCGGCAACTAGTTTTGCGTTGTGTGTTGATTATAGCCCCTAGCTCTACTCCTTATGAATCATCTGGCTAAACTCTTCTAGTCGGTTTTTTATATTCTGATGTTTTTTGAAGTTGGGATCTTCTTTGATCATCTGCACCGCGTCTTCTCGGGCTGATTTAATCATTTCTGTGTCTTGCAAGCTACGCATCGCAAGATCTGGTAGGCCGCTTTGACCTTGTCCTAAAAACTCTCCAGGCCCTCGAAGCTTTAAGTCTTTTTCGGCTAATTCAAAACCATTCTTTGCTTCCACGATGGCCTTTAAGCGATGATTAGTTGCTTCGCTTTTAGAGTCGGTGAATAAAAAGCAATATGATTGATGTTCGCCTCGTCCAACTCGTCCACGAAATTGATAAAGTTGGGCTAATCCAAAACGTTCGCTTCCCTCAATCATCATGATCGTGGCGTTCGGCACGTCCACACCTACTTCAATAACCGATGTTGAAACCAGAATATCTATTTTTTTGTTATTAAAATCGTGCATAATCTTCTCTTTCTCTTTCGGCTTGATTTGTCCATGGAGCATTCCCACCCGCAGACCTAAAAATATTTTCTTAGAAAGTTTTTCGTATTCTTCTTTGACCGATCGGACATCAAGCTCGATTCTAAATTTTCTTAAAGTTGCTTCTGGTTGATCTGTCTCTGGCGGATCAATTCTGGGACAGATCACAAAAACCTGCCGCCCCTCCAAAACTTGTTTTTTTATGAATTGATAAGCTTTGACTCGTTCTTCGGGTGGAATTATTTTTGTCATAATTGGCTTTCTGCCTTTCGGGAGTTCCGTGATAAGCGAGACATCAAGATCTCCAAAAATAGTAAGCATTAAAGTGCGGGGGATCGGGGTCGCCGACATACTCAAAAAATGAGGGATCAAACCATTTTTGTTTTTTAAAAGCGTCGCTCTTTGCCTTACTCCAAAACGGTGTTGTTCGTCTATTATGGTAAGGCCTAAGTTTTTAAAATCTACATCTTTTTGAATCAGGGCGTGTGTTCCGATTAGAATCTGTGCCTCGCCACTCGCAATATTACTCAAAATCTTTTTCTTAGGAATTTCGTATTCTAGCTCTGCTCCCATAAAGATTTTTGCCCCGCTTCCAACCAATAATCCTACCGCGGGGATTTTTTCTTTTGGATATTTTTTTTCGAATTCAATCAAGATTTTTTTGAGCGTTTTAAAGTGTTGCCCCGCCAAGATTTCGGTGGGCGCCATAAACGCCGCTTGGAATCCTTTTTGATAGGTGATGAGCGCCGCGAGTGCCGCGACGATCGTTTTACCAGACCCCACATCACCTTGTAGTAGGCGATTCATCGGATGCGCTTCGCTAAGATTTTTGATAATTTCCCAAAGCGATTTTTTTTGCGAGTCCGTTAATTTAAAAGGTAGAGTTTCGATTACTGTTTTTAAATAGTCTATATCCGCCGATATTACCTGCGCCTTCTCCTTGGCTAAAGCCATTTTCTGTTTTAGGTTCCAGAGCTGAAGTAAAAAAATATCTTGGAAGGCGAACCTCCTTTTAATCGCTTCTGTCTCTTCTAAATTTTCTGGAAAATGAATTTTCTGAATAGATTCATTGATCTCCGGCAAGTTTTCTCTTGCTAAAATTTCTTTCGGTAAAAATTCTTCGATCTCCTCTAAATTTCTTAAAACTGGTTGGATCAGAAATCGAAGAGCGCGAGAAGTAAGTCCTCGCGTTTCTGGATAGATCGGCACCAGTCTTGCCGTGTGCCGTGTCTCCGCTCTATTAGAAACCGAACTTAGCTCGTAGTCTGGGTGAGATAAATACAGATCGCCATCGGAAAAGGTGATCTTCCCAGAAAAATTCATCATCCGGCCAATCTTAATAATATTTTTTAGGTATGGTTGATTAAACCAAATCGCTCGAATCGTTCCGGTCTCGTCCTGAATTTCCGCTTCTACAATCACCATTCTTTTACGCCAACTTCTCCGCACATCTACCTTGGTTACCACTCCAGCAATCGTGGCTTCTTGTCCGGGTTCCAAATCACTAATGTTGTAGATTTGAGAAAAATCTTCATAGCGCGCTGGAAAATGCCAAACCAGATCTCTAACTGTTTTAAGACCCAATCGTTCCAAATTTTTCAGGAATTTGGGTCCGATATTTGTTACCTCCGCGAGTGGTGTTTCGAGTCTAAACACGGGAGCTTGATGCAGGGCTCGTTAATTTAGGAAAGGGGATTAAGTAGGATTGGTCCATAGGTTTGAAGAATAGTCTCTCCATCTCTCGCCTCCATTTTATAATAATATGCTTCGTTTAGGGTATTGTCGTCTAGTCTAATAAACGATGGTTGATCGGTGACGGGAAAATTCTGTTCAAATAAAATTGAGTAGTTACTCGTTTCATTCTTAGATCTCAAAATAATTAATCTATTCGTTGCTTGGGGGAGAGATTGCCAGCCCACCTCTATTTTTTTATTCACATGAAAAACCCAAAAGCTCGCTGTTTGTGGCGTGCTCGTTCCCGTCACCTGTCCAGCTGGGTTGTAATAATAAATATATCCGGGGATCTCACCTTGTTCAGTCGAGGTGGTTGGTGGCGGGGGAGGGGGTGGATTTGGATCGGTTGGAGTAGTCGGTGCTGTTGGATTGTTAGGTTGGTTAGGGTTTTGATTCTGATTTCCTACGGGGTTTTCAGTCGGCGAATTATTGTTGGGTTCGCCACTCGGAGTAGCGCTAGTGTTTCCCGAGCTCTGGTTTATCCCCACCGCTTTCCAAACAATTTTTCCATTTATCGAAACAGCTTGAAATTCATAACTATAATTTTCTAGTCCATCCGTCGAATCCAGAATCAAACTACCACTTGTTGATCCATTTGGTATATCCACGGTTTGCCAAAGTGTTAATTCGTTACTGCCATTTTCTTTTCGGTAGATCTGAATTTTTTTTGCCTCGCCAGACAAATTCTCCCATAGTAAAACGAGTGATCCATCCTTCCGTACGCAGATACTTACCACCACCTCTCCGTCTTTTGCTCGGCTGATAATCTTTGAGCACTCCTCTTCGGGATTAGTGATGATTGGAGTGACTGTTTCTGGGGTTTTAGAAAAAAAATAAACCAACACTCCGCCAAAGATAATCGCTCC
>CAZLXS010000035.1:0-5253 GCA_964563735.1 uncultured Candidatus Saccharibacteria bacterium | reverse complement strand
GATTTAACTAAAGGAAATGATATTATTTTTGTAGCGACTGGCGTTGTCTCGGGGCCCATTCTCGAAGGCGTGGTCGCTAAGCATTCTAAAATTATTACAAATTCCGTGGTTATGTCGTCCAATCCGCGGGTCGTCCGTTTTATTCATACGCATCACATTTAAAAACCATGATTGATAAACAAGAAAAATTAAATACTATTAAAAAAATTTTTGAGGGTAGTCGCGGGATTCTTGCCGCCGATGAAAGCATTCCAACTGCTGGTAAGCGCTTGGCATCGATCGGGGTAGAGTCAACCGAAGAAACTCGTCGAAAATATCGAGAAATATTTTTAGCTGTTTCAGGTATTGAAGATTATTTAAGCGGTGTTATTTTCTTCGATGAAACTTTTAGACAAAGTATTAATGGAAAGCCATTCCCTAAGTTCTTAGAGGAGCGGGGGATTATTCCGGGTATTAAAGTTGATAAGGGTGCAGTAGATTTTAAAGAGTCGCCGAAAGAAAAAATTACCGAAGGTTTAGATGGCCTGCCCGAGCGCTTGGCGGAGTATTATGCGTTGGGTGCACGATTTGCCAAGTGGCGAGCGGTTATCACAATCGGCGAAGGTATTCCAACCGATTTGTGTTTAAACAAAAACGCCACAATCTTAGCTGAGTACGCTAAAAATTGTATTGATGCTGGAATCGTTCCGATCATCGAACCAGAAGTTTTATTAGACGGTCCCCACTCTATAGAGAAGAGCGAAGAAGTCACCACTAAAACTTTAAAAACTATTTTCGCAGTTTTTAAAAATCTCCAGATTCCATTGGACGAGGTGATCCTTAAAACTAGTATGGTTGTTCCGGGAAGCGAATCAGGTGAACCAATGGATCCACTGAAAATTGGCGAAGCTACCGCCAGATGTTTGCGCGCTTCAGTTCCAGATGAGCTAGGCGGTGTGGTCTTTTTGTCCGGTGGTCAGACTCCAAAGCAAGCTACGGAAAACTTAAACGCCATCGCAAAATTAGGTCCCTTCGCGTGGCCTCTTACTTTTTCTTATGCGAGGGCTTTGCAGGGTCCATCACTCGAGATCTGGCAAGGTAAGGATGAAAATATCTCTACCGCCGGAGAAGTTTTTTTGAAGCGTCTAAAATTAAATTGCGCCGCTAATCGGGGAGAGTATCAAGGCGAATAGATTATTCTTTTTTCTCTAGCTCCAAGCACACCGAATTAAGGCAGTATCTTTTTTTGTCTGGTCCGGGGCCATCATCAAACACGTGTCCTAAATGGGCTCCGCATTTTTTACAGAGCACTTCTGTACGTTTCATTCCATGACTCAAATCTTCTTTTAGTTCAACGCGTTCTAAGTTGGTTGGCTCGGTAAAACTCGGCCATCCAGTTCCAGAATCAAACTTAGTCGTCGAAGAAAAAAGTTCAGTCCCACAAATCGCGCACTTATACACGCCCTGCTCGTGAGTGTTCCAGTACTTGCCAGTAAAAGCTGGTTCCGTGCCTTTCTGCCTCGCCACTCGATAGAGCTCTTCTGATAATTCTTTATCTGCTTTTTCTTCCATATATTATTTTTTCAAACTCCACTTTTTATTTAGAGATACATAATAAAGTATCATAAAGAAAGATATCGTTGCGGTGCCAATCATTAAATATATTAAAGCCGAGAAATTATAAGCAGATAATATTATTCCACCAGCAATTGCTGCCAATCCAGAAACTAAATCTTTACTCCCTTCAAATATTCCCCACTCGAACTCCTCTCTTTTTATATCAGTGTGATGAGCTAACTCTTCCTCAAAAATAGGATCAGCTATAGCATTTCCAATTGCAGTTAAAATCTGAGTTATAAAAAGCATATAGATGCTAGAGATAATAAGATATGAAGCAATACCTAAGATCCAAATAAACCAACCCATCACCATAAAAAACATTTTTTGTTTACTCGTCCATTTAAATTTATGAATAAAAATAGTAAACAAACCCTGAGTGATTAGAAAAACACCCATGGCCTGTCCAGCGTTTAGAATATCTCCGCCGATTTTCTGAACAAATATTGCGTAGACCGGCAAAATCACTCCTTCAGAAAAAGTAGAAAGAGAGTAGGAGGAGATTAAGATTTTATATAAAAAATTTACCCGAGAAGTTTTCATTTATTTTTTTCATACGTTAATCTAGATTATTTCTGAATGGTCGTTGATGTCTCCGTAAAAAACTCTATAGTCCACCGTAAGCTCTTCTCCGATTTCAATATTTTTTATGGCAGTTGTTAGATCTTTCACACTCTCGTCGCAATTAGGATTTTCTGAGTGATTAAAAAATCGGCCATCATCACCGCAGAGCATATATTTTTTGTGATCTTTATCAAAAAAAGCATATTTTAAAAATTGCTCTTTCTCGATCTCTGTGAGTTTCTCTACTTCTTCTTTAGGCAAAAGGATGTCGAGGGCTGGATTAAACTTCCAAACCACCGACCCCGCTAGAATTTTCTCTTCTGCAAAAAGTCCAATACCACTAATATTACTGGGTGCTATTTTAGTTTTTACGCACAACATATTGGTTCATTATACAATATGAATGTTTAAACGATCTAAAATGACAATGGAATTAATCATAATCGTTATGTTAGTATAAAATCACTAATATGAATCCAGATAGACCCACTAATAATCAAGAAAATCGAGAAAAAGAGCCTGAATTTTTGGGACGGATCACCCTATTAAGACACGGCCAAACCGAATACACCAATATTTACCCAGACCTAACTAAAGAGGGCATGGAAACAGTTCGAAAATCTGCCGAGCAAATAGCCGCTAACCTAAAGGCAGATGAGGAGGTCGTGCTTATGGCTTCTGACAAAGCTCGCGCTCAAGGAACAGCCGGAATTATTAAGGAGGTTTTAGATCATCAAAAAGAGATCAGAACGGTTCCGGGAATTACTAGTATGGCTATGAGGGATCAGGGTAAGGGAATGGAGATGATTCATGAATTACTAAAAGAAGGAGGAGTCCCTGCTGTTGATTATGCCTATACGCATGATCCAAGATTTGATGATGCTGAGGTGTGGGAGCCACGAGATGAAATTCAAAAAAGATTTTTTTCTAATTTAGAATACGCTATTAGAGCTTTTAAAGTTGTAGCTAAACACGAGGATCTCCCTAAACCCCACCTCATAGCCGTCACGCACTTTGAAGTTCTCAGTCCGTTCCTTCAGGATGTGTTTGATCTAAAGCACCCTGAAGATCCAACTTTAAAAAACGCCGAAGCAGTAGAAATATCAGTTCAGGATCCAAGTGTTGATGGCGAAAACAGCGATGTTGTTTTTCTAGAGATTAGTTTTAGAGGCAATACCAAGACTGTTGGGTTTGATCGAAAAAACAGGAGATTAATTTCCGCATAATCATGAATTTGCTTGAAGCATTTTTGGCAGGGAAGTTGGAGGGCATCGAACCAAAGGCTCCTCAACACATCGTCACTGCCATCTCTAATGTTTTTATTTTTGAGAACGTAGTCTACAAAATTTATAAAAACGATAATCAATTTTTTAACGAAAATTTTAACGATCTTTCGCAAAAATCTGGTCGCTTTCTTTTCACGCGCAAAGATTTTGAGTGGAACAATAAATTAAGCCCTGAAGTTTATAAGGAACTTAAAGGAGTAGTTTTGGATAATGATCTCGTTAGATTTGAAGATGCGTCAGACAGCGCAGACGAGCTCGTTATTATTATGAACAAGGTAGATATGTCCGACGGATTGTTATCAAGGCTTGTTGATAATAGAATCTCTAAAGAAGATTGCTATAAAATTGGATTTCAACTCGGAGAGAGGATCACTAAAATCCAACACATCTTTCCTTATAACCTCTATGATGATTTTATCCCGCGCTATAAAGATCTAACCGCTTGGGCTACTGGAGTTAAAGAAGTTCCTGTTGACGAGGTAAATAAATATCTAGCTTTCATTAAAGATTTCCTAGAAACACACAAAGAAGAATTTTTAAATTCAAAAAACTTAGTTGGACTTTGCTTAGACATTCACGCAGATAACGCTGTTTATTCAAACGGCGCTTTTTTGCCGATAGACACTTACTCGCCCAAAGAAGCTTGGTTGCATGGATATAGATTTATAAATATCTATCGTGTAGCTTCCGATATCTACGCCTTTTTAGGGAAGGACTATTTCGAAGAAGTTCTTCGTGGATACGAAGAGTCCACTAAAGAAAAGTTGCCGAGGGATTATGATAAATTTTTAATTATTTATTGCGAATTAATAATGTGGCCCTACCAATATATGTTATCGGAAAAAGATAAGTGGCGAATAGAAATAGCAGAAAAACACCACGCTTTTCTAAAGCACATATTTGAGAACACGTAATTTTGGCGGTGAGGGAGGGATTCGAACCCTCGATACGGTTTAACCCGTATAGCGGTTTAGCAAACCGCCGCACTAGGCCACTATGCGACCTCACCCTAATGGGTAGAGAATAACTTACATCCTATATCTCTTCAAGTGTTTTTGATTACTCGAACCCACTTTTAAAAAATATTTGCTAATACTTTCTACGCTATCTAACATAAGCTTTTTACCGTTTTTAGTTACTCTAGGTTTTAATCCTAATTCGCTTAGAATCTCATAGGCAGATTTTAGTAGGGGCTGAGAGGAACTAGAGAAATCCATTTTTTTATATTTATAAGTTTTTTTACCAACTCTGTATTTATGCTCAAAAATACTGCCATCTGTATCAATTAAACCCCTCATGCAGGCAATAGATAATTTTATTTCACTTTTAATCCACTGAGGTATATCAACTTGTTGTTTAACTTTATTTCCCACTTTAAGGCCGATATTTTGGAGAAAATCTACTAATTCAATTCTTGAAATCACAATATATGTGGCGAGCGAATTTTTATCCTTCCTTAAATTTGGTTTTACCTTGAATAATTTTGTAATCAAGTTTTTTACATAAATAATGTAGTCGCTATCAGTCTCACTATTCAAGCTTATCGTTATTTGGTTTTTTGTAATACCACCATCACCAAGCATTATCCCAACAAATTCAGCCAACTCCGTGTTGTTATTTGGTTTCAAAATTGGCTTTCTACTAAATATTTTTCTTTTTTGAAATTTTCCAATTTCCTCCCACCATTTTAACCACGCTATCTTTCTGGATTCTGGCTCACCACCAACTCTCCCGTATTTTTTTAGCACAACTAAAGCTCCCTTTTGAGCTCCTTTTTTCGTATACCAAAATTGATCAACTATCTTAT
>CAZLXS010000034.1:0-5342 GCA_964563735.1 uncultured Candidatus Saccharibacteria bacterium | reverse complement strand
TATTAAGTTTTTCGGTCTCTAATTGAGTTTTTTGTACTGGACTCAATCTACAACTTTAGGATTTCGAAGTCAAAACTAATACGCCTTTATTTCTTCTACAATTTTATCGAGACGCATGATGTGCGAGGCTTTAATGAGTACTAGATCCCCTTTTTTGATTAAATCTTGAATGGGCCGACGAGCGTCTTCGGCGCTATCGAAACTTAAAATATTTTTATTCTTCATTCCATTTTCTCTGGCGCCTTCGGCGATAAACTTAGCTCGTGGGCCGATGGTGATTAGAATGTCCGCCACATTTGAAGCAATGCGGCCAACTTCTTCGTGTGCTTCTGGAGCGTATTTACCGATCTCGGTCATATCGCCTAGAACGGCAATTTTTCTTTTGGCTGGCAAATCCAAGAGAGTGTCGAGAGCGGCGTGGGTTGAGAGCGGGCTGGCGTTATAACTGTCGTCAATGATGTTGGTATATTTTACACCCGGTAAAAGTTCCATCCGGCCTGTGGGTGGTTTGTAATTTTTGAGCGCGTCGGAAATCTTCACTAGATTCATTCCAAAAACTAATCCGATGCAAGCGGCGGCTCCGGCGGCGTAACCTTGCGCACGACCAAAGACTCCATTTAAGCGCACCGGAACGAAACTGCCACCGTATTCGATTTTAAAAGAGATGCCGATGGGCCGATCCCCTTCGGATTGAGTTTCAAAACCAGTAATTCTAATATCCGCTCCCCTACCATAACCAAAAGTCATCAAGTGCGCTCTGGTTCGATCTTTGAGATTGTAAACAGCTTCATCATCTGAATTTAAAACTGCAAAACCAGCGGCTGGAAGAAATTCGATTAGACGACACTTCTCTCTAGCCAGCTCCTCGGGGCTACTATAGAACTCTACGTGCACCGGAATCTCTCCTACTGCCGTGATGATGCTCATATTGGGTCGAGCAATCGAAAGGAGATATTTAATATCGCCCGGTCTGTCGGCTCCATATTCCAAAATTAAAAGTTCTGGATATTTTTCGCGAAGAAGTCTGCGTGGAGCAATAATCTGCCAGAGTGCGTTTAAAATAATTTTTGGCCAGAAGAAAAAACCTTCTATTTTTGTAGCTGAACTAATAATGGTAAGTGGAAGTCCTAACTCGTTATTAAAATTTCCCGGGGAATAACGCACAATCCTTTCGGTTCCAAGTACAGTGGCGATGGCAATTTTGGTGGAAGTTTTTCCCACACTCCCCGTCACGCCAACAATTCCCGGCCGATACCGCCAAATAATTAATTTAGCCAAGAGGCGAAGTTTTTTCTTGAGAAGTTTGATTAAAAAATCTTTCATTTAGTTTTGGGAGGGAGTTTTGATTCGATCTGGTGGGATATTATAGTAGTTCAAAATAAATTGGGCCAACTCCCGAAAAGCTGGAACCACGGTGGTGCCGGCAAGCGGAGCGCCGGCTGGTTCGTCTAATTTAATTAAAATAGTAAAGCGCGGGTTTGTCGTTGGGCCAAAACCAACATAGGTATTAATCACTTGATCGGTATAGCCACCATGTTTAAAGTCTGGGACTTGGGCGGTGCCAGTCTTACCAGCTAAGCTATAGTTTTCGATATGACCCACCTCGGCTTTGTCTAACGCAGAGATCATCATGGCGGTGGTTTGACGAGATGCTTCGGCACTAATCACTCTTCTCACTTCTTTGGGGCCTGTAGCAGAATTTACATAAGGACGCATTAGGGTTCCCCCATTCGCGATAGCCGAGACAGCATTCAAAAGTTCGAGTGGCGTAACCGCAACCCCTTGACCAAAAGAAGCGGTGGCGAATGCTACAACCGGCGCCTTGGAATTAAGTCGACGGAGGTCGCCAGATAACTCGCCCGGAATATCAATCCCCGTCTCACTATCGAAACCAAATTTTTCTAAATAAGTTTTAAACAGGGTGTGGCCGATTCTACTCTCTGCAAAAGCGGCGCCGGTGTTTAGGGATTTCTCGATCACATTGGTCATAGTGACCACGCCGTGAGCTTGCAGATCCCAGTTTTGGATCTTCTTTCCACTCACCGTAATACTCCCCTTGTCGTTGTACGTGGTATCGGGAGTGATTTTCTTCGCATCCAAACCAGAGGCCATAGTGATCACTTTAAAAACGGAACCGGGTTCGTAAATTTTTTGAACTGTTGGATTCAAGAAATTCTCTAGTGGGTAGTCGCTAAATTTATTTGGGTCAAAACCGGGGAGACTTTCACTTGCTAGAATCTTTCCAGTTTTTGGATCCTGCACAATGATTGTTCCACCAGTCGCCCCATGTTTCTCCACTAGTTTTTCTAAAATTCGAGAGGCTTCGATTTGAATATTACCATCGATGGTTAAATGAAGATCTAATCCAGCTTCAGCCTTGGTGATTTCGCCATCCTTAGCTTCACCATTTTTTCCCGCCAAAGTTTTTTCGTAAAACTTTTCTAATCCATAACGACCAACCACCTGATCAGAATCTCCATCTGGGCTAACAAAACCTAAAAGATGCGCGGCTCGCTCGCCTAAAGGATAGAAGCGATCAGATTCTGACCGAACATAGATCCCCTTAATTTTTTGATCTTTAACTTTACCAGCTAAATCATTCGAAGCCTTATGCACGAGCAGTTCATACTGGTCATCTTTTTTGGAGAGCTTCTCGCGGATTTTTGAAACCTCTATATCTAAAAGTGGGCTTAGGGCGGCCGAGACTTCTTGAGCATCTTCGATCTCGGTGGGGACGGCATAGATAAAAGGAAAATCTTTATTTAAAACGGCCGGTAAATCTTTGCCGTCTTTATCGGTAAAATAAATACCGCCTCGATTGGCGCGTAAAAATTCTGGAGAGGCGGATTGGGATTCTGCTTGAGCCTCAAAATTTTCTCCGTTTACAATTTGGATTCTGTAGAGATTAAAAAGTAAGAGCGAATACGTTAAGCCAAAAACAGCTACTAAAATTGTGAAGCGATAACCCATTGTGCGTTCAAATCAAAATATTCAGGTTTTCTTTCCTCCACTAAACCTCTATCGCTCTTCAAAGATTCGAGAGCTGAAGTATTAAAGAAAGCAAAAGTTTTTTCTTTGAGTTCGGCGGTCGAGGCCTCTATATTTTTAATATCACTTCTCATCACCGAAACTTCGTGATTCAAATTAACGATCTGGTTATATAGAATGATAAGCCAAACGACACCTAAAACTAAGGGGATAACTCCGATGATTAAAAATTTATTTAAAGAAAAACCTTCTTTGCGATTTTTTATGAATGTCATTGGCTGTTAAATAATTTCTAAAACGCGTAATTTTGCAGATCGACTGCGAGGATTATTTATTTCTTCCTCCCTAGTTGGTCCAATTGGTTTTTTAGTGATTAAATTTCCTATTTTGTTTTTTGAAAATTCTCTGAAAGCTTGTTTGACGATTTTGTCTTCTAAAGAGTGGAAGCTAATGATAACTGCGCGACCACCTGAGACAAGAATTTCTGGTAGATCAACTAGAATCCTCTCTAAATTTTCTAATTCGTGATTGGCGTAGATTCTTAGAGCTTGAAAAGTTCGGGTGGCTGGATCAATGCGACCCCTTTCGTATCCACGAGGAACTGCCTTTCTAATAATCTCGGCTAACTCGTAACTGGTTTCGATTTTCCTGATTCGGCTAACAGATTTTATACTCGCCGCAATGCGCCTAGAAAACTTTTCGCCCGAATAATCAAAAATGATTTTTGCGATCTCTTCTTCTTTGAGACCCCGCAGAATATCTTTAACTGGAGTGAAGTCGTCCGAGTAGGTCATAAGCAATGGTTCTTCTCCTGGCTTCACATTAAAACTAAAGCCACGACCAGAATTTTCGATCTGCTCGGAAGAAAAACCTAAGTCCAAGAGCAATCCATTCGCTTTCCCCAACTTTTTCTTTTTTAAAATACTTTTTAAATCTGCGTAATTACCGTTAGCGATGGTACAATTTGCCTCCCTCCCTAAAGCTCGGCGCGTTTTTTTTACCATCTCTGGATCAAGATCAACTCCTAGAAGCTGACCAGATGATCCAATTTTTTTTATGATCTCTTTGCTGTGCCCTCCTCCATCAACTGTTCCATCAATAATGAAATTTCCTGGCTTTGGATTTAAGAACTCAAGAACTTCATTTAGCAAAACAGGTTTATGCATGTTCTAGGTGTTAAAGTGTTCTAATTGATGTATTGATCGATTATTTTAAACAGTTAGAACATCTATCGCATTTAGAACATTTCGCCTCAACTATATTCCAAGTTCACTTAATTTTTCGGCAATCTCTTCGGAAGCGCCTTCGGTTTTTTGCTTATAGCGTTCCCAATTAGCTTCATCCCAAATTTCAATGCGGTTATAAAGTCCCGTTACAACCACTTGTTTTTTGAGATCGGCATATTTTCGGAGATAATCTGGAATTAAGATTCTGCCTTGACCATCAAGTTCCACATCCATAGCCCCAGCTAACATTAATCGAGAAAAAGCTCTGGAATTGGCTTGAGCTAGTGGTAGGTTAACTAACTTCTCTGCGAGGATTTGCCACTCTTTATTCGCAAAGACAAATAAACAATTATCTAATCCGCGAGTAATAATGGCTCCCGACAACATTTTTTCGCGGAATTTAGCCGGAATCGCCATTCGACCTTTTGTATCTAAACTGTGTTTGTATTCTCCTAATAACATTTAATTTGTTTAGATAGCTTTTTATTTCGCCCAAAGGGTCTAGTGATTAGCCACTAGAGAGACTCTTTCCTCACAAAAAGTCCTAATGGCTACTCACTAGACTCTATAAAGTTATCCCCAGAAGTGGTGCCTTATCCCCATAATCATCCACAATTCACCACTTACGATTAATAATACACCACTTGAGTTATAGGTCAAAATATTAGTTAAAAAAAGAAAAAGCCTTGATTTATAAGGCTTTTTCTTCGCCAAACTGGCGACATATCCACAATTTATTAGACTAGGCTATTTTAATGATTCCCCACTTTCGGTTTTTTCGATGATTTCATCAATTTTACTAGCCAGAATAAAGTCGTTTTCGGAGAGGCCACCTATGGCGTGGGTCCATAGTTCTAGTCGGACTTTGTTGTAGCTCACATAGATATCGGGATGGTGCCCTTCTGCCTCGGCTAGATCCCCTACTTTGTTTATAAAAACCATTGCTTCTTTAAAATCTTTGAATTTAAAATCAGCGCTAATTTTTTTGCCAACTAGATTCCAATTCTTACCAAGTTGAGCAAGCATCTCTTTAGCTTGCGCTTCATTGAATGGAGCTACTCCCCCTTCGCAAGGCACGCATTTTTTTGTTCGTAGATCAATAATGTCTGGCATGATTTGATTATAACA
>CAZLXS010000033.1:0-5479 GCA_964563735.1 uncultured Candidatus Saccharibacteria bacterium | reverse complement strand
GAATAACGAGATTAAAAAAGTTGTTTTTGTGCAAGGGAAGCTTATAAATTTTGTGATTTAAAAAACAATACTAACAACCAACAACTAATAGCTAATTACTACCTATTGACAAAACAGTTCTTTGGGTGTATAATTTAAAAAGAAACTTCAATTTATTTTTTTGGAGGAACATTGACTATATTGTTTTGGGTAGGAATAGTTCTTTTTGTGTGCGGGTTTGCAGTAGATCTTTTCTGTAATCCTCCATATCCAGAAGAACAAAGCAAAGAGTTGCATAGACTCAATAATTGGGCAATCTGTTCATTTATCACTGGAATATTCTTAATTGCTTGGACATGTGGTTCCAAGATGGAAACATTCTAAGACCGATGTAGTTCTAGGTGGGGGAGAAATAACATTCTCCCCTTTTTGTTTTTGCCAGTTGGGCTTTATTCTTATATTCTTAATGTATGTGTGGAATTTTTGGATACTTGGGCAGAGATGAAGCGGTTCCGATTTTGCTTCAGGGTATTAAAGATCTGGAATATCGAGGATATGATTCCGCAGGAATGGCGGTTTTTGAAAATGGCGTAGCGAAGGTGGCGAAAGCCGTCGGCCCAGTGCAGAACTTGGAGGTGAGATTGGCTTCGAGTCGACTTCTAACTTCGAAAGCGAAGTCTGGAATTGTACATTCTCGGTGGGCTACGCATGGTGGGGTGACCGAAAAAAACGCGCATCCACACACTGATTGTGGTCGGAATATTTGGTTGGCGCACAATGGAATTATTGAAAACTACAAGCAGTTAAAATTAGAACTAGAAAAGAAAGGGCATAGCTTTAAATCGGAAACTGATACCGAAGTTCTGGCGCATTTGATTGAAGAGTGTAAAAAAACTGCTAATAAAAAAGATGCTGTTATACCAATTGAAGAGGCCACACGCTTGGCTTTGAAAAAGATTCAAGGAACTTATGGGATTATCGTGGTTGATAGGCGCGAGCCAGAAAAACTAATAGCGGCAAGAAATTTTAGTCCTTTGGTTTTGGGTGTGGGAGAGGGAGCGTATTATGTGGCCTCTGATGCCACTCCAATTTTACCGAAGACCAGAAAAGTGGTGTATTTGAAAGATGGTGAGATGGCAGTGTTGACTCCAAACGAGCGGAAGATTTTTTCTTTTAGTAATCATTTAGTAAATCGTGGACACGAAGAGGTGGATTGGTCGGTGGAGCAGGCGAAGAAGGGGAGTTTTCCGCATTTTATGTTGAAAGAGATTTTTGAGCAGCCGAATGCGATTGAGAATTCTTGCAGAGGTAGAATAGATTTAAAAAGTAAAAATGCGATGCTCGGAGGACTCAGCGTGGTGGAGAAAGAATTAAAACAGGCAAAACGAATTATTTTGATTGGCTGCGGGACGGCGCATTATGCTGGGATGCTTGGAAAGTTGTTTATCGAAGAGTTGGCGAGGATCCCCGTGATCACCGAGGTTTCTTCGGAATGGAGATACGATAATCCAATTTTCATGAAGGGAGATGTTCTGATTGCAGTGTCACAATCGGGCGAGACGGCAGATACGATGGCGGCGGTACGGGAGGCGAAGAGGAAGCGGGTGTTAACACTGGGAATCACAAATGTGGTTGGTTCGACTTTAGCTCGAGAGACTCATGCGGGGGTGTATCAGCATATTGGTCCAGAGATTAGTGTGGCGGCAACGAAGTCATTTTTATCGCAGGCAGTGATCCTGCTCCAGATTGCTATATTTTTAGGGCGAGGTAAGTCTTTACCTATGGCTCAGGCCGAGAGAGTGCTTCGGCCACTCAGTGTTTTACCTGAGTTGCTTCGAGAAACTTTAAATACAAGTTCAGCGATTAAAAAATTAGCAGAGAAGTATAAAGAACATAATGGGTTTTTGTTTTTAGGGCGGAGATACAATTTCCCAGTAGCGTTAGAGGGTGCTTTAAAGTTGAAGGAAATCTCTTATGTTTATGGAGAGGGTTTGGCGACGGGAGAGTTGAAGCATGGCCCAATCGCCATGGTAGATCGAAACTTGCCGACTATCTTTATTATGCCCAATGATTCGCTTTACGAAAAAAACTTTTCTAGCTTACAGGAAGTGAAGGCACGCGGTGGGCAGGTTCTTGCAATAGCAACGAATGGAAACACAGAGATAAAAAAAGTTGTGAAAGATGTGATCTATATTCCAGAGGTACCAGAGATTTTAACTCCATTTTTAACCACGATGCCTTTGCAGTTTTTTGCTTATTGGAGTGGAGTGGTTAGAGGGTATAATGTTGATAAGCCAAGAAACTTAGCTAAGTCGGTGACGGTAGAATAAATTTATGGGAAGTAATATTAAATTAGTTTTTTTTATAGTAGTTGGTATTGCGCTCATAGTTTTTGTGGTTGGTTCTGGAATTTTTGGAAAACTTACGAGTGATAGCAATTCTACCTCAACCGAAAAAGGTGGAATTGGAAGACTGTTCCAACCAAAATTTTTTACCCCCAAAAATTGGGATTTTTCTGGGAATAATAATAGTGGGAGTAGTGATTCTGAGGATGAAGAGGAACAGAACGGAGCAACTAGTTCGCCGATTTTGCCCAAAGATATTCCGACTGGGTTTACTTTGAGTCAGCTTTCTCCACATTTTAATAAGTTTAGAATTAGTTCGGTTTCGCCCGGTTCGGCGACGAGCAATGGTAAGGTTTCGATTTTAAACAGCTTAAAGGAGGGGGAGAGGGTTGATGTGACGGGCTGGGTGTTAAAAGCAAAAAAAGCGAGCCAGTATATTCCGCAGGCTGTAGCGGTCTATGGTCCACTAGGGCTTGATAAACCTAGTGACATTACTTTGGGCAAGGGAGAGGTTCTAAATATTTACACTAATAAAAGTCCGATCGGCTTGAATCTAAGAATGAACAAGTGTATTGGCTATCTTGATACGACTATCAATAAATTCTCGCCGGCACTGCCAAAAAATTGTCCAGATCCAGCGGATGATGTGTCTGGTTTGTATAGTTTGTCTTCTAGGTGCGAAGATTATATTGATTCTTTAAGTCGGTGTGTGGTGCCAAAAATTGATAGTCAGGTTTGGTTGCAGGGTCAAGGAGAGTATGCTTGCAGGGAGTTTTTGAATAAGGTGAACTATAAGGGTTGTTATGATTTGCATAGGGTGGACGCTGATTTTTTGGACAAGGAGTGGAGGGTGTGGACGGGGACGAGGTTCCTTGATCCACGACACGATAGAATTTTACTATTTGATAAACAGGGACTTTTGGTGACCGAAAAGAGTTATTAGGTGATCTATCGCTTCGCTTGTTCTAAATGTTCTAGATGAGACAAGGTGTTCAAATATTTTTTGGGCTACCAGAATACTGATTTTTACGTATATACAGATTATTAATGATTATTGCGATTAATTTGTTTTTGTGTTATAAAATTGGGAGTTATTTTTATTAAACAAGGAGGTTTTTTTGAAGAGGATTCAGAAATTTCTTTCGTGGTTTGGTGTTGCTGTCGGGGTTTATTTCTTTTTCGGTATTTTTTCTATTTTATGCCTCGGACTTTCTCCGGCCCAATTTTTGCTGTCTCTTTTTCAGTCTTTTGGATGCGCGGTTGTTTTCGGTGTGGTTTGTATTCTAGTCAGGTGGTTTAAAGCGAGAAGAATTAGCATTGAAATAGCAAGTAACGCTTTGAACAACGGGGGATCGAATTTAAAATACGCGTGTATTTTCTGCAAAGAGCAGTATGTGGGGGATGGATTTTGTAGTAATTCAAGGTGTAGGGACTTTGCTGGTAAACTTCAAGAGATCGACTACGACTTGGTCGAGAAGGAATGAACTTCTTATCGGGGTGAGGGAAAATTAATAGGACTCCAAATGGAGTCCTATTTTCTTTCGGCGAGGGTAACTTTAATTTTTAATTCTTTTTTACCGCGGAGAACGAGGAGATCAATTTTATCTCCAACAGATAAGTTCTCTAGAAAATCTTGGATGGGGTGCTCGCGGTCAATGCGCTGATCGTTTAAGGTGAGAATAATATCTTTTTCGGCGATACCGGCTTTGTCAGCTGGACTTTTTTCGACGACACCTTGGTCTTGGGTACTTTCTTTAACGACGAGGGCGCCGTAATCAACAGGGAGATTCATCTTGCCTTGGAGCTGTTCGTCGATGGTGATGTAGCGGACGCCTAAGAGGGGACGTTTAATGCGACCATAGCGTTTTAGATCGGTTAAATCTCTTTTGGCAGCATCGATGGGTATGGCAAAGCCGATGTTTTGAGCTCCGAAGACGATAGCGGCGTTAATGCCAATGGTAAAGCCGTTTAGATTAACAAGTGGTCCACCGGAGTTGCCGTGATTGATGGCGGCGTCAGTTTGGATTAAGCCGCGCATTTCTTGGGGTGCGGACTGGGGGTCGGCTTGGGCGCTAATATGGCGAGAGAGGCCAGAGATAATACCCATGGAGACTGTGTTTTTAAAGATGCCTAAGGCGTTGCCGATGGCGATGACACTTTCTCCGAGTTCTAGATGAGAGGCACTGCCTAGCTCTACGGTCGGTAAGTTTTTGGCTTGGATTTTAATAATGGCAACGTCGTTGATGGGATCACAGCTTAAAATTTCGGCTGGGAATTTTTTGTCGTCACTTAAAATGACGGTGTATTCGGCTTTAGCGTCACTGATGACGTGCTTGTTAGTTAGGATGATGCCACTCTCGTCTACAATGAATCCACTTCCACCACCTACTTGTACCATTCCACGCTTATCAATTAATTCGTCGGGGATTTTTAATTGTGGGCCATTGGGACCACTTGGTAAAAATGGATAAAGATCTGGAGGAATTTCTTTCTCAATATCTTCTAGATGCTTAGAGATGACGATCGAGACGACCGCCGGCATAGTTTTTTTAATTGTCGAAATAACTTTCTGCTCGGACATTTAGTTAATTATAACAGATTTAATTAACTAAACTAATTTTTTCATCCACAATTCAGTGAGAATTTTGAATGACAATATATTATTCTATTATAAAGAAACTAGATTATTTTTAGAAGTAAAATCTCAATAATCAATACCTACTAATTTTAACAACACTCCCAAAAACATTAAAAAGCTAATCATAATCATTGGTGAAACAAATACAGAAGCAATTCCAATCAGCAGAGAAATTCCAGCATTGCGGTCAGTATTTCCTTGAGATTTTCTTTCTAAAATAAAAAGGGCTACACAGGAAACAACAAATGCAACCCATACAATAATTAGTTCTAATGGCCTCGGATCCCCAAAATTAATAAACCCTCCTCTATCATATTCGGAGTTAGCTATAAAGAAAGTTAATATAATAGCTATTATTAGGAAAATTACTATCCAAGCCAAGCCTTTTCCCGCCAAAAATTCTTTTATTTTCATATTATTAATTATAGCAAAAAAACTTTTATTTAAATTTTTCTTGGCGGAAGCGAGAGGATTCTAGATTGTTAATATTTTTCCCGCACAGGGCGGTAGGGGTGAG
>CAZLXS010000032.1:0-5702 GCA_964563735.1 uncultured Candidatus Saccharibacteria bacterium | reverse complement strand
AAGCTAATAAAGCGAAGGAGGGTAATTCAGTTTAATTATACACCATTTAATTCTATGATTTTCATGTTAATATCTCTGTAAAATGTCCGATCCACAAAAAATCTTTGATGTAAGCTCCTTGAGCCAGATTGATGATGTTAAAAGCTCTACTTGGACACTCATTAAAGGCACCTACAAAAAGCAATCAGCTGTGGTTGGCGTGTTAATAGTGCTTGGATTCTTTATCCATCCATTTATAGCCATAGCCGCTGCACTCTTCTGCTTTTTTTATCTTCAAAGCAAGGTTCAGAGTGAATTTATGCGCCAGTTTGCCATCGCCAATAATCTAGAATACACCAAAACTATTAGAATGGATTCTCTACGGGGCCGCCTTATGAGAGCCGGAGCTAGTAACTTTCAATTCGCTCACAATTGCATCTCCGGTACCTATAAAAATCATCCTATGAGGTTATTTAATTACCAATTCTCTTCCGGAGGAGAAAATAACTCAACCTTTCCATTCACTGTTATGGAAACCACTTTTGAAAAAACCATCTTCCCCTATATCCTCCTTCAATCCAAAACCATGTATAAATATGAAAATCACGAAATTTTCAGCAAAACTAAAAATATAAGAATAAAGCTAGAAAATGACTTTGAGGAAAATTTTAATCTCTTTACCACAGCCGGCTACGAGGTAGAGGTGCTCCAGATTTTTACTCGCGAAATACTCCAGTTTCTTAAAGATAAAGGTTCAAAATTCAGCATTGAATTTGCGGAAAATAGAATGTACATCTATATCAACCGCTACATTTTAAAAAGATCGGAACTAGCCGAAATGTATCAAATCGCCCAAAAAATCTTTGATCTTATCGGCCCTCTTTTAAATCGCCTCCACGACGACTTCTCCGCCCTTCACCCCTACTACAAAGACAAAGAAAACTAGCTTACTGCACAATTATAGTTCCGGTAGGTCCACCACCATCCTTCTTGTGGTAAGTATAAGTTCCAACTTGCGTGAATGTATAAGACTTTAAAGTGGAATCGTGATCCAGCTTTATATCGCTTGGTGGTTTTGGAGAAAAAGTAAGCACCACCTCATCTCCTGGATTAGTATATGAAAATCTAACCGTATCTCCGGCAGAAATAGTCAGCGACGCTGGACTTAACGCTCCATTACTAGAAACTGTCACCGTATAAGTTCCATTCGTTCCAGTTGGGGTCGATGTAGTGGACGAAGAAGGAGCAGTCGTTCCACCATTAGAAACAGCCCCCACATCACCAAGATAATATCCAGCCAACAAATTGTGCGCGTTTTGTGAATGACTCCCTGAACCACCTCTCGTATTAAACGCTGTAGTTGCATCCGTTCCGCACACATTAATAATTCTGTTCGCTCCTCCGGGATGAAACGGAATATATTGAGTCACGTTGTAAACTTTGCCACTTACAATAATCCAACAATTACTTTGCGAATTATGCGTTGCAACATCAGTTGCTGTATAAGTTGCAGGACCAGTCTGCGCAACTTGATTATTAATCGAAATATTAATCGAAGCACTCCCAGTATTTCCAGCCAAATCAACCGCACTCACATTTATTGTATGGTTTCCATTTCCATAATTCGTAGTAACAAGCGCCACAGAAAAAGGCGCAGATGAAATTGTTTGGAATACTGTTCCATCAATCATAAATTTTACATTCAAGACTCCGTTTGAATCAGTTGCCGAAACTGAAATCGTTGCAGTCCCAGAAAGTACCGCTCCTTGCGTTGGAGTAGAGATAGAAACTACTGGAGCCGTTGCATCAGTTAGCGTAGTTTGAGTTGAAGTGGTTGGTGTTGTTGTAGGCAGGGGCGTTGAAGCTGAGCCAACATCTCCTACATAATAATTCGCTAGTAAATTGTGTGCATTCGTAGAATGAGTGCCTCCAGATCCTCCTTTTGTATTAAACGCTGTAGTTGCATCTGTTCCACATCTAGAAATAATTTGCGCCTGCCCTCCGGGATGAAACGGAATATATTGAGTCACGTTGTAAACTTTGCCACTCACTATAATCCAACAGTCCTGTGAACTATTGTGCCCTGCCACACTTGATGCAGTAATCCCCGACGAAGCCGGGGAAGTTTGAGGCGTTGAAACCGGAGGAGTAATTGTGGATGGAGTATTTACTGTATTGGTATTAGCCGGCACTGTATTTGGCGCTGGACTATTATTTGATGTACTTGGAGTATTCGGCTTGGAAGTAGAAGTAGTAGGTACAACCAAAGTATTACTTGCCAACTTTTGCCCAACAGCACCAACATAATACTGCTCAAGAAGTTTTTTAGCATTCGAAGAATGCGACTCCCCTAATCCTCCTTTCGTTCTAAACGCATTACTAGCATCCGTTCCGCACACATTAATAATTCTGTTCGCTCCTCCGGGATGAAACGGAATATATTGAGTCACGTTGTAAACTTTCGCCTCAATAATGATCCAACAATCCTTAGAATTGTTGTGCTTTGCCACCACTTCCTTGGTTAATGTTGCTCCAGAATTTATTGTTGGTTTTGTAGTTGTGTTTGTGGGCGTTGTTGAAGGATTAGGCTTGTTAGTTAAAATATCTTCCGAATTAACCGACGCTTCTTTTGTTGGCAAATTAATCTCTTTGTACGAATCTGATTTATGAAAAACGTTAAATGCATAAACCGAAGTTGATCCAGCAATAACCAAAAGCATCACGTAGTAGAAAATACTAGCCAAAAGACTTTTCTTTAAAGTTTTGTGTTTCTCTAAAAACCCGTCTAAAGAAAAAACATCGTTCCCAAAAGCTGCAACTGCAAGCACGGCAAAAGAAAGACCAAAATCCCTCACTCCAACCGAAGAAATCCCGAGCGAGAGTGTAATTCCTAAAAGATGCACGCCAAGCAAAAAAGCGCTCGCCCGTATAAAAACGCCGATGATTAAAAAGATTCCTAGCACCACTTCAAAAATCCCGTTTAAAAATATAATAAAAACCGGAGGAATGGGAATTTGCAAAATAAAATCTGGCAAGAAAGAGGTCCACCCAGAACTATTCATAATCTGGTTAGTTCCAAACCACAAAAAAACCAATCCTAAAGCAATCCGCAGGATAACCGGAGCGAATAATTTTAATCGTTCCAATCTGGATGGAACTAAATCTTCATAATCAGCCATAATAAATGTATAATTTCCTAATTATATCAAACATAATAATTCAATGACGATTTCCCAAAAAACCAAGAAAATCATTATCTACATCTGTGCACTACTAGTACTATTTGGCCTACTCTATCTTTTCTTTATGAAAACCAATCGTGGAAGCAGTTTAGCTCTCTACATAGCTGGCGGATGGCACGCTCCACTGAGCATCCGCTGGGATTGTGGCCAAGAAACCGATAGAAGAGTTAAAGAAAAATTTCTCCTCCCCCTAGAATTTGACCGAGCCTCTAAAAATCTTCTCCGTGGATTTTGGTATTACAGCTACTATCGTGAATGCCTTTTTAAACAAGGTTATGATTTTAAAGGCAACCCCATCCCCATCTCTAATCTTTCTGTTACTGATTCTGGAACAGAATATGTCAATCCATTTGCAGACATCCAGTTTAAGATACTACGCAACGACCTGAAGATTGTTACAGACAACGAATTAAATGTAGACATAGACGATCGTCTCCACATTTCTAAATTAAAATCTGATAGCGATGAAATAGAAATTAAAACCTACATCACCAAAACCGATCCAGAATCTCTAAAAGATGTTCTGGTTCAATTTGAAAAAATTTCAGCAGAAGATAGTGCTCTCCTCCATCAAGCCATCACCGAAAAATCAAATTCAAAATTCAAGATCACGCAAAGTGATGGATCTCCCGCTTTAATCTTCTTTACTCCGAATAATCACATCATCTACATTTCCGCGAGCAGAGAAAATAAAGAAAAAATAATTGAAGAAATCAATTCATCGATTCTACTATCAGCTGGATAGGATAATATTTTTAAACCCACTCTTTCTTAAACTTAATCAAAGTTAACTGCAAAGTTATACATTCCCATCGCACAAAGTCCTCGCATTGTTTCTCCAATTTTTTGTGGTGGGACTTCAATAACCGTCTCTCCCGACGGTGGTAAATTATTCCTGTACCCCAAACTTGGGATAGTTAAGGCAGAAGAACAATCAAATGTAGCCTTCGTATTTATTTTAATAACAGTAGGAATACCCGCTTTCGCATTAGTCACCTTGGGCGAATAACCGCCCTTCGCGTTAATCGTAATAATCTGTTTACCATCAATGATAGTCACATTATTTTGATTCTCTGGAGCATCACCGCCACCTGAACCACTCCCAGCAATTATAATCGTCGCCGTGATCAAGACTATAGCAATTACAATTGAAATTATTGTCTTTTCCATAAATTATTTTTGTTTTTAGAATTTATTTAAAAATTAAAAAGTGGAGGAATAATCCCGGCTCCGACTAAGGCATTGATCAAATTAAATAGTCCAAAAAATATTACCACTAATCCTGCCACCTTAAAAAATACTCCAGATTGAGTTTTTTTATGAATACTCAAAGAGCTAAAACTTAAAAGTGCTAGTACGGGAAGTGTGCCCAATGCAAAAGCAAACATAATCAAGGCGCCCATCCAAAAATTACCAGTAGTTAAAGTATAAATCTGCATAGACTGCGTAAAACCACAGGGCAAGAAAAATGTTGCCATACCTATCAATATTGGCGTAAGTGTGTGATTTATTTTTTTAAAACCACCAACTCGTTTACCAATAAAACTTGGCAATGTTGGTTGTAATTTTTTTACCCAAGGAAATATATCTAAAAGATTAATTCCTAAAATTAAAAGCACTACAGCCACAATAAAACTAAGCACAAAAGTACCAACTACTCCAAGTTGGAATGCCGATCCAAGCACACCGATCAAGCCCCCTAGTACAAAAAACGAAACCAATCTACTAATGTGGAAAAGTATTTGTGGTCGCAACCTACTCTTATTAGATTCAGTTGATCCATCACTCTCTTTTGCAAAACTAGAAGACATCGATAAAACTAATCCACCAACAACCGCCATACAGGTTGAAACGGATGCAATAAGACCAATCACAAATGCCGTCCCATAACCAACTTCTGATGCTGTCACTAAATTAACAATTCCTAGTTTCTGCAAAACAATAAACAAAACCACAAAACCAAGAGCGATTGGTAAAGCTATTCTAAAATCACTCCATTTTACAGAATGCTTCTGTTTTTGAAGTGTCAGCGTATATCCATGCGGTTTTAAAACTTCGCTTAAATCTCGAGCAATATGCTCTGGATCTTTATCACCAAACTCACCCGTCACCTCAACATTCAAATTAGCGAGCGACGCTTTCACTTCCGAAACCTCCGCCACCTCACTAAGCTCACTTTCTGTAAGTCCAACGCAAGCTTTACAATGCATCCCATTAACATGAAATATATATTTTTTCATAAAATTATAATTTTTTAATTTTCAATCTTAATGAATTTCCAACTACCGATACACTCGAAAATGCCATCGCCAATCCCGCAAAAATCGGATTCAAAAGCCAACCAAAAATCGGATAGAATAATCCTCCAGCGAGTGGAATTCCAACAACATTATAAATAAACGCCCAAAATAAATTTTGCTTAATGCCCCGCATTGTAAATTTAGACAAACGAATAGCTTTCACTAATTTTGATATATCCCC
>CAZLXS010000031.1:0-5875 GCA_964563735.1 uncultured Candidatus Saccharibacteria bacterium | reverse complement strand
CTCTGTATAATCAGAGAAGAATCAAGGATTCTTTTGGGTATGAAAAAACGCGGGTTTGGTGAGGGTCGGTGGAATGGTTTTGGTGGAAAAGTTCAAGCTGGTGAAGATATAAAAGAAGCAGCCAAGCGAGAAGTACTCGAAGAAGCTCATATAGTTTTAAAAAATCTAGAAGAAGTCGGAATTTTAAATTTTGAATTTGAAGGCAAACCGGGAATTCTAGAAGTTCATATTTTTAAAGGAGCCGAATTTGATGGCGAGCCGAAAGAAAGCGAAGAGATGCGACCCCAATGGTTTAATATAAGCGAAATTCCGTACGATCAAATGTGGCCTGATGATCGCTATTGGCTCCCACTCTTTTTAGATGATAAAAAATTTAAAGGATCGTATCTCTTCGGTGCGGGGGATTCAATCTTAAAAAGCGATTTGAAAGAAGTTGAAAAAATTTAAGATGCTCGAAGAACCAGAATTTAAACCAAAAATCGGTCAAATTGACTATACTCATATTCGCCGCGCTCCAGTAATTAATTGCATCGTGGAGTATGGTGGGAAAATCTTGCTTCTTCAGAGGAGTTCGATCATGCGCCTTTACCCAAATTTTTGGAGTGGCGTTTCTGGGTTTTTAGATGACGACCAAAGCTTAGAAGACAAAGCCAAGGAAGAATTAAGAGAAGAAACTGGAATTAAGGAGATTGATATTGTCTCAATCACAGCAGGAGATGTTTTTGAGGAAGATGACGAACAGTATGGAAAAACTTGGATCGTCCATCCGGTCTTAGTGAAAATTAAAACCGATCTATTGAATTTTGATTGGGAAACTCAAAACCATGCTTGGATTAAGCCAGAGGAGTATAAAAACTTTAATGTTTTGCCTAATTTTGATAGAGTGCTAAGGAGTTTTTACGATATAAATTAAATGTTTGAGCAACCACCACTAAATAACGAAGGTAATAAAGATTCAATAATAGAGAAGAGAAAAATCGAGACTCTTCTTCAGAAACACAACGAAGAATCTTTAGATCCATCCGTAGAGAGGGCAGAGTTTGATCTGGAATCTGTTGGTGATTCGGGATTTATTCTAAGGAATAAGAATGCAACTCCAGAAAGTGGGGTGGATTGGGTTCTATTTGATCTAGATGACACCATCATGGCTACTACCGAAGCTAAAAAAAACCGATTGGAAGCATATAAGGATTTAATTAAAAAAGACGGTATTCACATAACCGACGAAGATGCAGAAAAGATTGTTAATCTAACCGATGAATTCTCTCGGTGGGAAGAAAAAAATAAACCATCCAAAAATTATCATCCCACTGCACACATAACTGCGCTAGGATGGGCTACTCAAAAAATTAAAGAATCTAATGATCCTAATTTTGTAATAAATGAAATCGAAGAAACATTAAAAAGAATTAAAGAAGAGTTGACTTTAGAAGTCGATCCAAAAGAAGACGATCCATTTTATTTCAGGAGAGAAGATGGAAAGTTGGTTTCTAGAGCCTTTTTTAAAAATTCAAAAGATATTGGGCGGATTTTTTTAGACACAATGGTGAGACTCAACGTCTATGAAGAAACAAAGGATGGAATTCAGTCTATTTCACAAGATGCCAGTATCGCTACAAATGTGGGTTTATTCACGTATGGGGAACCATATTATCAGTTAACGAAAATTTTAGAATTAATAAAAAATAATCCAGATTTTATAGTTAATGAAATCTGGTTAACTAAAGTTCCAAAAGGTGAATTTATATCAACACTATTAAATAATTTTTCGGAAAAAATGCCGGCGCCACTAGAAAAAGAATCGCACGCTGTTGTGATGCTCGATGATAGTCCCAAAGAACTTCAATCCATAGACTCTAAGAAGAATCAAATTAAAGATGAGAGTGGGGCATTATTTAGAACAGTTTTATCGCGAAGATCTGGCACTAAGGAGGAATCTAAATTATGGGATAATAATGGAACAAGAGAAATAAATTTCAAAAATTCTCCACTAGCGCAGACCGATGTTATAAAAACCTTACAAATTAATCGATATCTTGCTTTAAGGGAATCTCTTGGAGAGGACAATGAAAAAGTTCTAAGAGTTAAGCAACTTCTCATTAATATGGATATTGATCCAGAATCTATTAAATAATAAAAATTATGAATAATATCAGTAGCGACTCCCTCGAGCTCCATAAAAAAAATCGAGGCAAACTAGAAATTAAAAGTAAAGTTCCGCTCCAAAACAGAGCGGATCTTTCTCTTGCTTATACTCCGGGCGTTGGCGCGGTGAGTAGTGCTATCGGTAGTGATAAATCTAAAGTCTACGACTACACTATTAAATCTAATTCAGTGGGGATTGTTTCGGACGGTTCGGCTATTCTTGGCTTGGGTAATCTTGGGCCAGAAGCTGCTATCCCCGTGATGGAGGGGAAGGCTTTGATTATGAAGGAGCTGGCTAATATTGATGCTTTTCCGATTTGTTTAGCCACTCAAGACACCGAAGAAATTATTAAAACTATAAAACACATTGCGCCAATTTTTGGCGCCATTAATCTGGAAGATATTTCCGCACCTAGATGTTTTGAGATTGAAAAGCGTTTGCAAAGAGAGTTGGATATTCCAGTAATGCACGATGATCAACATGGCACTGCGGTGGTAGTTCTAGCGGGTCTTATTAATGCCATGAAGCTTCGTGGACTAGAAAAAGAAACGGCGCGAGTGGTCGTGAATGGCGTGGGGTCTGCTGGTGTGGCGATCGCCAAGATACTTTTAGCTTACGGATTCAAAAATATTATTCTTTCTGATTCTAAGGGGCCCATTCATAAAAAGAGGGGAGACCTAACTCCAGAAAAAATAGAATTAGCCGAACTCACTAATTTAGATTGCGATCATGGACTCGATTCGCCACTCTGCGCTACAGGGAATTTAGAGTCCGCTCTTCACGGCGCGCATATTTTTATTGGAGTGAGTAAGGCTGGGATTTTAAATGGAGAGATGATCAAGCTAATGGCCGAGCAGCCGATCATTTTTGCTATGGCCAATCCAGTTCCAGAAATCATGCCAGACGAGGCCAAGCGTGCTGGCGCTTTTATTGTGGCGACTGGCCGGTCGGATTTCGCTAATCAAGTTAATAACTCCCTAGCCTTCCCCGGAATATTTAGAGGCGCGCTCGATCATCGTATTAAGCAGTTTACTGACGAGATGTTTGTTAAAGCCGCCTTAAATTTGGCGAGCTATGTTGAGAATCCGGATCCAGAGCATATTATTCCAGATCCGCTCGATCGCGGTGTTGTAAAAATAGTCTCCGACGCGATAAAATAGATAGATGACGAAGTATCGTTGGTTCCTCCTCTTCGCTTTTATTGTTTTTTGGATTTGGGCAGCCATAAATCCCATCTATCCGCACGATTGGCTTTTAGAAAATTATTTAGTTTTTATTTTCGTTCCGCTCATTATTATTGCCGGTCGGTATTTTAAACTTTCAGATGTGTCCTATACCCTCCTCACAATCTTTATGATTCTGCACGTGATTGGATCGCATTATACCTACGCCGAAGTTCCTTTTGGCGACACTCTACAAAGTTGGCTAGGTGCTGATCGTAATATGTATGATCGCCTTGTGCACTTCTCTTTCGGTTTTCTTTTGTCTTACCCTATTCGCGAAGTTTTTATGAGGTTGGCGAAAGTAAAAGGTTTTTGGGGCTACTACTTACCACTAGATTTCACTTTTTCTTTTTCCGCTATTTACGAAATTATTGAATGGCTCGCCGCCTCATCTGTCGATCCGGTAGCTGGGTCTGCTTTTTTAGGTTCGCAGGGTGATATTTGGGATGCTCAAAAAGATATGCTTTGCGCCGGTGTAGGGGCTTTTGTCTCAATGCTTATTATTCTCTTCGTTAATTGGAAATTAGATAAAAATTTTTGGAAAGAATTCAAGGATAGTTTTAAGATTCAAAAAGGAGACAAACCCTTAGGTGAGGTTGGCTTGGCCACTCTACTTAAACGAAAATAAGGGTAACTTTTTGACCTCGTTATCCGTATTACTCTATGGCTCTTCTTCAATTTAACGAATTCAATAAACTGGCTAAAAAAGCGCAGTTAGGAGACTCTCGCGCTGCCGAAGAACTTTACGACAAATTAATCCACAAAGTCTTTGGTTTTTGTATGAATCGAGTGGGGGATCGTCATTTAGCAGAAGATTTAGCCCAAGAAATTTTTTTAAAGCTCGCTTCCGGACTCAATAAATTCGAAGCCAGTAAGGGAAATTTTTTAGTCTGGTTTTGGCAATTAGCCAAGAATACCGTCACGGATCATTATCGCAAAAAAAGAGAAACTCAATTTTCTGATTTGTCGGATGGTAGTTTTGAAAAAATGGCCAGTTCAGAAACTTTTAGCAATCTTGATTTTAGATTAGAAGCGGATCGTTTGCATAAATTAGTCAGTTCTTTTGGAGCAGATGATATTGAGCTTTTTGAATTGCGTTTTGTAGTAGATCTGCCTTATCGAGATATCGCCAAGATTTTAAATAAGAAAGAGGCCACTGTTCGTGTCTCTGTGAATCGTTTAAAAAATAAAATTAAAGAAGCAGGATTATGAAATTAAAATCATTCAAACCCAATAAGGATTTTCAAGATCGTACCAAACGTTTATTTTTAGCCGCCTACAGGGATCAATTTCAGAGTGCTAGTCCTGTTGCTTCTTTTGGTTTTCGTTTTAAATATTTTGTCCGTGGCGCCGGTGCTGGAGTAGCGGTTATGCTCATCTTAAGTGGCGCGGCGGTTTATGCTGATCAAAAAGATGTTGGACCTGAGAGTGTTCTCTATTCCTTAAAGCGCTCTAGTGAGTACGTCAATTTGGCTTTCACTAGCGAAGAGGAAAAACCAGTTGCTCATTTGTCTTTAGCCAATCGCCGGCTCAAAGAGATTGAAAATCTTGAAGAAAAAAATCCAGAGAGTCCAAAGGTGGCGGTTTTAAAAAATGATTTAAAACAAGAGATTACTAATTCCTTGGAGAGTGTTCGCCTAGGTGATGCTCCTTCTAAAGCAGATACAACTTCCAAGCCACTGGCCGCCAAAAAAATTGAAGATGATATAGTCGGGTCAGCGCCTAGTTTACTCTCTAGTCCACAAGTCACGGGAGGTGGTCTAGAAAAACAAGAAGACGTAAACGCTAAGATGCAAGTTCGCGGATTTTCTTCCGCCACCGCTCCAGCTCCAACTGCGCCACTCAAAGTCGAAGTGCAAAAAAATCTAACCAAGAATGAGCGAGAACTTTGTGAATCTTGGTCCAGTCTTTTAGATAGCAGAGAGAAAACTATCTTTGAAACCACAAGAAAATACAAAGAAACCTTGGAGAAAATAAAGGAGCAATGTCGATCCGAATTCAATTCAAAAAATTTTAATTTAGACTCAGGCGCAGAAATGGAGATAGAAATAGAATCTGAAAAAGAAACCGATTTCCGTTCTGGTGATTCGGGTAGAATAGACGATAAAAACTGGGGAGATGATGAAAATCGAGATTAGTTGTATTTTCTTCTCCGATTTGTTAAAAATTAGTGTATGAACAAAGAAACTATTGCTGTTGTTATAGCTATTATAATTTTAGTCGCTGGTCTTGTTTATGTAGTCTCGAGCATTGGCAAGCCACCCAGTAACTTAGTCAAAAACCTTACCGAAACACCAAAAGAAACAATGACCCAAAAACCAAAATTAGCCGATTTAGAAAAAGCCGCGAGCGAAGCCGGTCTTGTAAAAAAAGATGTTAAAGAGGGCACTGGTGCTCCAGCTAAAGAAGGAGATACCTTAAGTGTCCATTACATTGGAACCTTTGAAAACGGAACTGAATTCGACAACTCGTACAAACGGGGAGCGCCATTTGATTTAACACTGGG
>CAZLXS010000030.1:2837-5941 GCA_964563735.1 uncultured Candidatus Saccharibacteria bacterium | reverse complement strand
TTAAATATGGGTAAATTTGTTCACCTCCACACACATTCGCACTATTCCCTCTTGGATGGACTAGCCAAGATTGACGACCTGATAGAGAGGGCAAAATCGCTCAATATGGATGCATTAGCCGTCACAGACCACGGTGTTTTGTATGGGATTGTAGAGTTTTACAAGAAAGCCAAGAAAGCGGGAATTAAACCGATCCTCGGAGTAGAGGCGTATTTAGCGCCAAAAAGTAGAACCGACAAAGAAGCGAGTGAACGTTATTACCACTTAATTCTTTTGGCTCAAAACGAAAAGGGCTGGAAAAATTTGATTAAGCTTGTGACCAAGGCGAATCTTGAAGGTTTCTACTACAAACCAAGAATGGATAAAGAGATTCTTCGAGAATATAGCGAAGGGTTGATTGCTCTTTCGGCGTGCTTAGGTGGCGAGGTGAACCGACACTTACTATACAAAAGATACGACGAAGCCAAAAAAGCGGCATTGGAATACCAAGAAATTTTTGGCAAAGATAATTTCTTTTTAGAAATTGGAGATCACCCCAATATTCCAGAAGTGGTAGCAATTAGAAGTGAAATTATTAAGCTCTCGCATGATACTGGCATTCCCATGGCGGCAACCCAAGACATTCACTACGCTAAACCAGAAGACGCAGAATACCACGATATTTTAGTGGCGGTGCAAACTGGAAGCCGACTTTCGGATGATGATCGCCTAACTCTTAAGGCTGATAATTTTTCGATGACCTCGCCCGAAGAAATGGAAGAGAGATTTAAAGATGTTCCGGAGGCAGTCAGCAACACGGTTTTAATTGGAGAGCGCTGTAATGTGGAATTGGATTTAAAAACCACTCACCTCCCTAACTTTGAAAAACCGGATGGCAAGACAACGATGGAATATATGCGCGAATTGGTAACCGAAAGATTACCGAAAAGATTTCCACAGGACAAACAAACTCCAGAATTAAAAGATCGATTAGAAATGGAACTTGGCGTAATTGAGAAAACTGGATTTGGAGATTATTTTTTAATTGTTCAAGATTTTATTTCGTGGGCAAAGTCGCGCGGAATTGCGGTGGGACCCGGTAGGGGTTCGGCGGCTGGAAGCTTGGTTTCTTATGTTTTAGGAATTACTGATATCGACCCCTTGGAATACGGATTACTCTTTGAGAGATTTTTAAATCCAGACAGGATTCAGATGCCTGATATTGATCTTGATTTTACTGATACAAGACGTGATGAAGTTTTAGCTTATGTGCGCGAGAAGTATGGAGAGAATCGAGTAGCCCAGATTATTACATTTGGAACGATGGCGGCCCGAGCCGCGATTCGCGATGCCGGCCGAGCCATGGGCGTGACTTATTCTTTTTGTGACCAGATTGCGAAACTGATTCCATTCAACGTAAAACTGGAACAAGCGATTGAGCAGGTTCCAGAACTAGCTGATTTTTATAAAAATAACGAAGAGGCCAAAAAATTATTAGACGCGGCGAAACATTTGGAAGGTGTGGCGAGGCACGCCTCGGTTCACGCCTGCGGAACGGTGATTTCTAAAGAACCTCTAACTGAATATGTTCCCCTTCAGTATGCGCCTCAAGACAAGCAGATCATCATCACCCAGTTTGAGATGCATAGCGTGGAAGACTTGGGTCTTCTAAAGATTGATTTTTTGGGACTTAAAAATCTAACGATTATTGAGCAAACAGTGAAGCTGGTAAAGGAATACCACAACGAAGAAGTTTCGATTTCTGATTTACCGCTTGATGACCAGAAGACTTACGAACTTTTGCGCCGAGGAGAAACAACCGGAGTATTCCAATTTGAATCGAGTGGAATGAGAAGATATATGAAAGACATTCATCCAAGTAGTCTGGAAGATCTAATTGCCCTTGTCGCCTTGTACCGCCCTGGACCGATGGACTTAATCCCCTCTTTTATTAACCGCAAGCACGGCAAAGAAGAGATTCAATATCTCCACCCGATGCTAGAGCCAATTTTGAAAACGACTTATGGAATTGGAGTGTACCAAGAACAGATGATGCAGATTGCGCGCAATTTAGCCGGCTATACTTTGGCCGAAGCTGATACCCTCCGTAAAGCTATTGGTAAAAAAATTAAATCACTTTTGGATGAACAGCGAGAAAAACTGATCAACGGCATGGTGAAAAATGGGATTGATATGAAGACGGCTAAATCCATCTGGGATCTTTTTCCACCTTTTGCTCGCTACGGTTTTAACCGAAGCCACGCCGCTTGCTACGCTTTGATTGGATATAGGACAGCTTACCTAAAAGCGCATTACCCGATTGAATTTACAGCGAGCTTGCTCAACGCTGAAGTTCACGATATTGATAGGATTTCATTTTTGATTGGAGAAGCACGAAAAGATGGGTTTGAAATTTTACCACCGGACATTAATAAAAGTTTCGTGAGCTTTGTGCCGGAAGGCGACAAAATCCGCTTTGGACTTTTAGCCATAAAAAATGTTGGCGAACATATTACACAGGTGATTATTGAGGAGCGAACGAGGAATGGACAATTTCAGAATCTGACTGATTTTCTTTTGCGAATTCAGGACAAAGATTTAAATAAAAAATCATTAGAGAGTTTGATCAAGGGCGGAGCCTTTGATTCGATGGGAGTTGAGCGCGGACAACTGATTGGAAATTTTGAAGAGATTTTAAAATTTAATATGATTGCCAAAAAATCTGGTGGTGGTTCGAACCATTCCCTCTTTGGCCCATCGGTCGCGACTAATAATTTGAAATTAAAAGATGTGCCTCCATCTTCGACCCAAGAGAAATTAATTTGGGAAAAAGAACTTTTGGGGTTTTATTTATCCGACCATCCACTGAATAGCTATCGCGAAAGAATTACCAAGACGCAAGCCAAGCCGATTGCGGAGGCGGCCTTGATTAAAGATGAAACAAAAATTTTTCGAGTAGCCGGTCTTATCTCTAGGATTCACAAGGTGACAACTAAAAAAGGACAGCAGATGCTCTTTGTGACGATCCAAGACTTCTCGCCCGTCTCGATGGAGATAGTGGTCTTTAGTAGTATTTTAGATCGAACTCAACAGGTATGGCAGGACAATAAGGTGGTTTTGGTACA
>CAZLXS010000030.1:0-2737 GCA_964563735.1 uncultured Candidatus Saccharibacteria bacterium | reverse complement strand
CCTTGGAAATTGGGGCTTCTTTTACTATTGACATTTTGTGCATATTGGAGTATAATTAGGGTAGAAACTTGAGATTGAAATAACTGAAGAATATCTAAATAAAGGAGTGTTGTATGAGAACAATTATTTTGACTATGGTCTTATTGGCACTGGCTATCACAATTGGAGTCGTTTCGAGCAGATTACCGGACGATGAAACTCTGGCCAGTTCCAAGAAGACCGAAAAATTGGCCAAGGAAATTGTGATGGAGTCCGACTCGACTCCAACCGGAACAATCATAGCAATCGAAGAGATTGGGGCTGGATTAATGAGGGCTACGGTTGAGCTAGACGAGCCTCTGCACGGAAAGGTGAACGCAACCTACTCTGGTTCGTTCATTACCCAATCAGCTGGGATTATGGGACTCCTACGGATAGGAGACAGGGTGGCGTTGAAAAAGTTTTACTTTTACAACTACATCTCCTCTGATGGCGTGAGCAACGCCACTAGGGGGTGGGAGGTCGAGTGGATAATTTGGAGGAAGCTACCTCCAAATACAACTAACTAGCTAGAAAGCGGAAGGCGTTCGAAGAGATTCGAACGCTTTTTTGTTATTTAAATTTTGACCTCATCGATTGATCGCCTTCGCTCTTTGCAAGAGCTTCGGCGAATCACGCTTATGAATTCCAATATTACTTAGATTTTGGTTTCATAAGCGGAAATATGACTGTTTCGCGGACGGGCTTGTTCATTAAAACTGCAAAGAGACGCTCAGAAACTCCAAAGCCGGCGGCTGGGGGCATACCATATTCCAAAGCTTCCAAAAAATCTTCGTCTAGATACTGGGCTTCGGCGTCCCCCGCCTCGCGAAGTTTCATCTGTTCTTCAAAGCGAGCGCGCTGATCCATCGGATCGTTCAACTCGGAAAAACCTTTGCCTAGTTCGGTACCACAGGCGACGATCTGGAATCTTTCTACTACTGCAGGATTTTTTTCGGAACGCTTGGCTAAAGGTTCGATCTCTACTGGAGGTTCAATTAAAAAACAGGGCTCGATTAAGGTTGGACGAATCGTCTTTTTGAAAATTAAATCGATTAGCCTTCCTTTTCCATAATTTTTTTCTGGTTTTAAACCAAGAGTTTCGGCTTTTTTAAAAAGTTCGTCTCTAGAAGCACTAGTTGGATCGAGTTTATTTACCTTTTTAAAAACCTCAACATAGCTTACCTTGGGCCACTTTTTGCCCCAATTAATTTTTTTGTTTTCGGAAACACTAATAAGAGAGCCTAGAGTTTTTTTGATCACAGACTTGTACATGCTTTCCGTAAATTTCATTAAGTCCGCCATATTGTGGTAGGCCCAATAGAATTCTAACTGGGTGTAATCTTGAAGGTGCTCGCGGTCAATCCCCTCGTTTCTAAAGATGCGGCCAATTTCAAAAACTTTTTCAAAACCCCCAACGAGTAATTTTTTTAGTGGTAGTTCCAAAGAGATACGAAGATAGAAATCGGTATCTAATGCATTGTGATGAGTCTTAAATGGTTCAGCTTCAGCTCCACCCGGCAAGGTTTCTAGAACTGGAGTTTCTACTTCTAAAAACCCTTCTTTTAAAAGTGCTTCGCGAAACGATTGCCAAAAGATCGCTTTCTTTTTAAAGATTTCGGCAGTTTCTTGATTTAAGAGTAAATCTAAATAGCGTTTCCGAAGACGGGATTCCGTTTCTTCGATTCCAAACCACTCGGTGGGAATGGGCAAAATGCTTTTGCTTAAAATTTGAAACTCTTTGGCCTCGATGCTTTTTTCGCCTCGCTTGGTTTTAAAGAGGACTCCACCAACGGAAACAAAATCACCGCGATCTATGACTGATTTTAAAAAAGCAAAATCACGAAGATCGGCTTTTTTAAAAAGAATCTGGATAGAACCGGATTGATCTTTTAGGTCGCAGAAAATTAAACCACCCTGATCACGCACGCTCATCAAACGACCAGCCAGAAAAATTTTCTTTTTTGACTTACTCAAAGTTGGAAAATTTTTAAGCGCAACAGCAATCTCGGCGGTTCTTTTAGAAGAGATGGGGTACGCGGTTTTTTGATTAGAGTTTATTTTCTCTAATTTTTGTTTGCGCTCTTTGACTATATCTTCGAGCATATTTTTGGCGGCCGGATATTGATTGGCCTCAACCTTATTCTATTCGATTTTCGTGATTTTGTAGACTACTTCTCCGGCTGGGGTATTGAAATCAACTGAATCACCTACCTTGTGGCCAATTAAAGCTTGACCCAAAGGAGATTCGTTTGAAATACGTCCTTCCTCTGGATTAGTTTCATTAGAGCCGACAATAACATATTTAAAACTAGAGCTACCTTTTGAAACAGTGACGGTAGAACCAACTCCAACTTCGTTGGAATCACCACCCTTTTCAATAATGGAGATTTGCTTGAGCATTTCTTCAAGCTCAAAGATTCTGGTTTCAACTTTGGCTTGTTCTTCTCTGGCTTCGGAATATTCGGAATTTTCTGAAAGATCTCCGTAATCTTTGGCGGTCTTCAATCTTTCGGCAATTTCCTGACGCTTCTCCCCTTTTAAGGTTTCTAGCTCTTCCTTCAGTTCTGCAAGCTTTTCTTTTGTAAGGTAATGCTTGTTCATTGGCCTTTTTTATTTTTAATGTTTATTTCGACAGGGTGTCTATTATAGAAATAGACCACGAGCAGGAGCTCGTGGGGTTGTTTCTTAATAGTCTGATTATAGCATAAATTGGTGG
>CAZLXS010000029.1:4743-6122 GCA_964563735.1 uncultured Candidatus Saccharibacteria bacterium | reverse complement strand
CTTGGTGGCGGACCATAAAGCAAATTAGAATCATAAATCAAATTCCTATCTTGATAACCCGTATCGTCCGTGTAAGCAAAACCATAACGCTGATTCGTCCCAACCATTCCATACGCCGTCAAAGTTTGCCTTACATGATTTGGCGAACATCTCTGCGATCCCCCACCGGGCGGTCTGTAGTAGTATCGCCCCACCCTTCCATTCTGCGCAATCAAAGCCGCATCAATCCTTAAATCATTCTCACTCACCAGCCCCACATTAATATTATTCTGCGCGATCAAAGCAATCACATCTAGACCAGTGTAATTGGTATAAAGTAAATCGTTATTCACTGTTATATTTGTTCTCGTCGCTACATTATCTGGAAACCTTCCCGATCCCACAGTTATACGCGATCCATTAATTTTTCCTCGCACCCACAAGTTGTCCTCAAAGAAGAAAAGTCCGTTCGCCGGCACCGTCCCCGAAGCAATTAAAATCTCCGTCTGGATACTCCAAGTTCCCCAACCAGTTTGATTTTGAGAATTAGTACACCCAGATGGAGCGGCTGTAAGCGCCGTCACTCTGTATAAGCTATAGCGCTGACTTGTAGAACTAAACACTAAATCAAATCCCAAAGCTCCAGAACTAGTCGCATAAACACCGCTCGAAGACGCGCCCGCTCGAATCGTTGCTAAGTCTTGGGTCATCCCAGCAAAATCGAGTGCCGGTACTGGAAATTGTCTCCCCACCGTAAACACATCCGTCCGATTCGGCACCGCCGCCGGTGGCAATGGATCGGTTGGAGCTAAGTGCGTATGCACTCCAAACTCGTTGCCTCCAGTGTGATCTGGATCAACATAAGTTGCTTGTCCACTCCTCACCAAATTGTGCGCAATCCCATCAAAACGAATCCCTCCATTCGACATCACCTCTCCAAAAACTTCGGTTCCCTCTCCAAATCGCATATTGTCATTGGCCGCGATGGCATATTTAGCAAAAGATGGAATACCCATCGTCACCTGAATCACCTTCTCGATCGAACTATCCGCTACCACCTCGCCCGTGCTCTTTATTTTAACAATAGTTGATCCGGGTGGTGGTGGAGTAATCTCTAATTTAAATTGTCCAATCTTCACTCCACTTTTATCGTAATAATCGTGAATATACGGCCCCGCCGCTCCCGTTCCATCTTGATAATCCTGCGGAGCATGCGCCAAATGCCACCGGTAGTACTCGATCCCAGCTTCCGAAATCGAAAAAGCCATGGTTTTATTAAAACCCCTCACCGAAAGTTTCAAAAAAGTTAAAGACAAAAAGATAAAACCAGTAATAAACAAAACCACAATCGCCGCAAAGAAAAGTACCTCCAGCGACAACTGCCCCCCTCTTTGATTTTT
>CAZLXS010000029.1:2397-4643 GCA_964563735.1 uncultured Candidatus Saccharibacteria bacterium | reverse complement strand
CCGCCGTTGTTGTAGCCGCCGAACCGAAATAACTAAAAATCGGCGTACTGGTTGAAAGAATAATATTGTTCACCACCGTCGTAATCTTCTCACTCGAAGTCGCGTAAACAAAGGGACTCCCCGTTGGCTTAATTACTCCTCTTTTTAAAACATTCGTCACTGTGCTCGAAACCGTGCTCGTCGCCCAAAAATATCTCACCTGATCAATCAAGCTATCTCGGTCCACATCGCTAAAAAATGTAAACGAGGTTGAAGTAGCCGCCACAATTGGATACGAACCCAAGCCCGATGGCTGCGCCGACCTAATCTCGGTCACCAAAATCTGAAAAGTCTGGTCTAGGTCTTGCCTCGACATCAACTTCTGATTAATAAAATTTTGCAAACCACCCACATTGTTTTTTATTCCCATCACCGCCACCAGTATGATCGCCGAGATCGCCACAAAAAAGATCACCTCGAGAAATGAAAATCCTCGCCTCTCTTTTAATCTTTGAATCTTTATCTTCTGAAACATTTTAAGGAAACATTTGAATTTCGATCTCTTGAAAATTAGCACTAACCGAAACCGAACTCGTCGCTTCTGCAAATCCGTTCGCCGTCACCGTTAGATCATAGGTTCCAGATGCAAGTCCGTTAAAGAGCGCCTGCGCCTGAGGCACACACACCCCAGAAAAATTAAAAGTTAAATCATTTAAACTCGGAGTAACGGTATTATCAATCGTGCTCAAAAAAACTTTGTACCGAAGGTACCGATTGCCCGAATGACTATTAAAAATCGTTGAATCACTCAAAGTATAATAACTACTCGCTGTTCCATCCGGCCCAATAAAATTCCAAGTCGCGTCATCGTTATTGGAAGCTAGTTGAAATTTTAAACTCTCAAATCCAGTCGAAACTGGTTGGAGATCAGGATTCCAACTCATCGAATAAAGAGTTGTACTCGCCGATCCAAAATCAATCGTATTAGAAATCAACCAATTTAAAGTTGAGGTCACATAAGCCACTCCGTCGTAAACCAACCTCAAACTCCCAGGGGATCCTTCGGCCTCAATTCCCCCACTCTGACTATTATAGCCGTTCCCCGACCAATCCGAAAAAGTTGTTCCAGCTTGGCCAGTAATTTTTGTTCCCGTGTAAGCTCCTCTTGTCGCCAAAACTTGAGCACCCGAAACTCCAAGCCCAGTCACCCCATCTACCACTTTTACAAGTAGCGCCCTTGGACTAGCTGGTTGAACCACAAACTGAAAATTAAAAGTTGAACTAGGATTCACAGCCACCGTGGAGAATGGAATAGTTCCTAAAAGATCATCCCCCGATCCAGTCAAAGCAAAACCATAATTATCCCACTCCACGCCCGTTAAGCTTTTTAATCCCTGCGCGTCAGTCTGCGAACTAGTCGAAAATTTTAAAACATCTGGCGCGGTTCCAATCAATTTTGTACCCGTAATCGAAAAGCTCCGACTCGCTTTCGGCTCACACCGGCTCCCCACGCTTTGAACATTCACCGTGCTTAGTCCATCAATCGCAAAACTAAGTGTTGTCACTGTTTGAGCCGCCACCGTAGCGTGTGGTTTCACTGGATTGGGATTCCCCGAAGCTCCCATTGGATAGGTTCGATCAGTAGAAAATCCTGATTTTGTCACGCTAATAAAATAAGCTTGAGTCGAAGTAGGCACTCCCACCAACTGCAAAATTCCATTTAGATTGGTCTGATCGGTTAGATCAATCGCCGGTGTCACACTTGCATTCTGCACTCGCACCGTAGCCCCCGAAACTGGCTGGCCATTAGCATCAAAAACGTTAAGGAATAATGATCCATCCGTACTAGCACTCTCTAAATTTTTTGGCGCCACTGTGGTGGTTAAAATTAATGGCACAAACTTTCGACAATTCGGACAACTCGCCTCTAACTCCACCAATTTATAATCTGCCGGCGCGGTGTCGTTTGGTGTTCCACCCAAGGTTCCATCGTATGGATCATCAATATTTCGAACCGTTGTTTTAATCACAAAAGTTAAATCTCCGTGCACAACATTCTGCGTCGCTGGAATCACTCCACCCGGCACACCACCCACTACTCCAACATTGGCGTAAGATAAATTTCGAACAATCTCGACTTGATCATTTAAAACCGAACTCGCCGCTCCCCGCACCTCCAAATTATTAACCAAATCAGTAATCGACATATAAGCCAAAAAAATCCCACCAAAAAGTAGAACAATAATTCCCAAACTCACAATCACATC
>CAZLXS010000029.1:0-2297 GCA_964563735.1 uncultured Candidatus Saccharibacteria bacterium | reverse complement strand
GTTAAATTCTTAATCTTGTTATCCACTTCTTCCAAATAATAATCCGACAGATAGAAAAGATTATCTTCTAAGTTGCCGGTATTCTCACCAATCCGAATCATTCCGCAAAGTAAAATCGGAAAAAACTTTTCGTACTCCACTAAATAATGAGCCAACTGCTCTCCTCGTCTAATCTCATCATTCGCCTTTCCTAGAATTCTTTTGTAAACCGCGTTCTCAAAAGTGTTCGATGTAATTGTCACCGCCTCCACAATTCTAATTCCACTCTTCAAAAGCAAACCCATAATTCTAGCGAAGTTAGCCATATTAATATTCACAATCAGACTAGAAACCACTGGTATAAAAAAAATCGCTCGATGCACTATGTATTTAAATACTGGCAAACGAATCAAAATCTTAAAAGCAATAATCAAAATCACCAGCGCAATCAAAAAGAAAACTCCATATTCTTTCGAAACATCTAAAAATCCGATCAAAAATCTAGTCGAAGCCGGAAGGGTAATCTTCAGTCCCGTAAAAACTGGAATAATTTTTGGAAAAACAAAGAAAGTCAAAAAGCTCACAATCGCGATCGTTGCAAACAAAATCACCATCGGATAGACCATTGCCGATTTAATCTTACTCTGTAGTTCTTTTGATTTCCGCATCTCCTCCGCCAAATACACCAAGTTTTGCGAAAGCGTTCCGCTCGTCTCTCCCACTCTAATAATGTTAATAAAAAAATCTCCAAAAATATGCCGGTGCGACTCCAAGCTGTCTGCCAAAGATTGCCCTCGCTCCACATCCGCCGTTAAGTGATCCAGAACTTCTTTTAAAGTTTTCGAAGTTGCCTGACTGCGAATAATTTTTAATCCTTCCACAAGCGGTAAACCAGCTTTAATCACAATCGAAAGGTGGCGTGCAAAATTAATCCGATCCTGAATCGGCATCCGCTCAAAAAATATAGAAAATCCCCTGTGGAGTGGTTTTCTATTCATGAATAATTCTTAAAACTTCTTCTAAACTTGTAATCCCTTGGAGCGCTTTTTCAATTCCGTTTCTAAACATCGTCACCATTCCACCTTTGACCGCTGCCTCTTTAATTTGATCGGCATTCGCTCGGTTCATCACCAAATCCCGAATCTCTTTTGTCACCTCAATCACCTCTCTAATTCCAGTTCTTCCTTTATATCCACTTCCATTACAAACATCGCACCCCGCGCCAATATAAAAAACCGGATGATCCCCCACGCTTGGAAGCATTTCTTCTAAACTCTTTATCTCTGCCTGCGTCATTTCTCGCTTTTTCTTACAGTTATCGCAAATTTTTCGAATCAAACGCTGACCCATCGCCACGTTCAGTGTGGAAGCAATCAAAAACGGTGGCACACCCATATCCATAAGTCGCGGAAAAGTTGTCGCCGCGTCATTGGTGTGGAGGGTGGACAAAACCAAGTGGCCAGTCAGGGCCGCATTCACTGCAATTCCAGCCGTCTCTTGATCTCGAATCTCACCAACCATAATTACGTTAGGATCTTGGCGCAAAATCGAACGGAGTCCCGAAGCAAAAGTTAATCCCACTCGCGCGTCGGCTTGGATCTGACTCAAGCCATCGAGCGAATACTCAATCGGATCCTCCACCGTCACAATCGAAACATCCGGAATGTTTAATTGTTTTAAAATCGTATAGAGTGTCGTGCTCTTCCCCGAACCAGTCGGCCCGTTGGCCAAAATCATTCCGTAGGGTTTTTTAATCGATCGCTCCACCTTCGCCAAATCTGCCAAAGAAAATCCCAAATCAGCCAAAGTAAAAGTTTGCGTCTCGGCTAAAAGTCTTAGCACGGCGTTTTCGCCATGATAAGTCGGAGCAATCGAAACCCGCACATCCACGTGTTCCGATTCACTAATCTCCATTTTAAATCTTCCGTCTTGGGGCAAAAAATGTTCGTCTGTTCGCAAACCAGAAACCACTTTGATTCTACTAATAATTTCTTGGTGTAATTCCTTCGTAATAAAAACTTTATTAAAAATATCGTGCAAAATTCCATCAATCCTAAACCGCACCCGAATTTTATCCGTTCCGGGATCAAGGTGCACGTCCGATGCTCCCGCCGAATAGGCGTACCGAATAAAAAGCTCCACCAAATTCACAATCGAAACCTCTTCAACTGGTTTGGTTAATTGTTTTTCTATCTCTAATTTTAAAGATTTGATGTCTTGAACCGTTCCCTTCATAAAAAGTTAAAAAGATAAGCTTTGCCTCCATTATTATAGCACAACAGGAATCACAAAGTTCCCAAAAAACCCGAGCAAAACTC
>CAZLXS010000028.1:0-6235 GCA_964563735.1 uncultured Candidatus Saccharibacteria bacterium | reverse complement strand
TTAGCAGTCTCTTGACACAGTTGCTAATCGAAATATATAATTTTCATTACCATGAAAGAAAGAACAGAAAGCATCTTAAACGCCACTGTTTCTGAGTTTATTAAATTAGGGGAACCCATTAGTTCTGCGTGGCTTTATCAAAATTACGACTTTGGAATCAAGCCAGCGATGATTCGCTGGGAACTCGATGAATTGACCGATGAAGGTTATCTGGATCAGCCCTATTATTCCTCTGGACGAGTGCCCAGTGATCGAGGATATATTTTTTTTACGGAAAGAATTTTAGTGAAGAACGAAAACGCAGAAAAAGTTTCTAAATCAATTTACGGGCAGATTCGGGGAGCGGATTGGTCTAGTCTGGTTCAGGAGCTTTCGGAAGACTTAGGACTTTTAAGCGTGGCCCTTCCAGCCGAAGAGGAACGGGTCTACAAGGGCAATCTGGAGTTTCTTTTTGAAAAAATGTTGGGAACGGCCGAAAAAGAGATAAAAGAAATGATTCGAGATTTCGATGCGATCGATGAGCGACTCCCGATTTTAAGTGATGAGCTGGCGCAAGGGATCCACATTTTCATTGGTACCAAGAGTCCGATTACTAAATGTCCAGATCTATCAATTGTTGCTGAAAAGATTGATACGAAAGATGGAGAAGTCACCGTTCTGGCTATTGGGCCGAAAAGAATGGATTACGAAAAAGTTATTAAAACTTTCAAAGGTCTTAATCAAATCAATAAAAATCATGGACGAAGAAAATAAAAAAATTGAACCCGAAGAGGCTCCGATGCTGGGAGAAGCCGACGAAGTAGAGGATTTAAAAAGGCAATTAGAAAAGTCCGAACTAGATAAGAATGAATACTTGTCTGGCTGGCAAAGATCTAAAGCGGATTTTATTAATTACAAAAAAGACGAGTTGAAGAGATTGGAGGATTTGGCTCGTTATGGTTCGGAAGATTTAATTAGAGACTTAATTACTGTGTTAGATAATTTTGATCTAGGAATCAAGGCTCTCGAAAAATCCGGCGGAGTGGAGAAGGGGATTTACATGATTAAAAATCAAATCGAAGATCTACTTCGAAGACGAGGTCTCGAAAAGATTAAAATCAAAGTTGGAGATAATTTTGATCCAAGTTTAGCAGAGGCCATTGCGGAAGTTGAATCAGAATTTCCACCGGGGAGCATCGCTGAAGAAATTGATCCGGGTTATCGTTTGCACGACAAGTTAATCCGTCCAGCCAGAGTAAAAATTTCGAAATCCAAATCAATATAAAAATTCATAGTCGATTAAAAAATATAAAATACAAAAAAATGGCAAAAGTTATAGGTATAGATTTAGGAACTACTAATTCAGCAGTCGCCGTAATGAAAGGTGGTGAACCGGATGTTCTGGAAAATAGTGAGGGCGTCAGAACTACGCCGTCTATCGTAGCAGTTAATAAAAATAGCGAGCGCTTAGTTGGAGTTTTAGCCAAGCGTCAAGCTATCACCAATGCTAAAAACACTATTTTTTCGGTCAAGCGTTTGATTGGCCGAAAATTTAAAGACGCCGATGTGGAAAAAGACAAGCAATGGTTGCCTTATGATATTAAAGAAGCTAGTAATGGTGGAGTAGAGGTAAAGATGGGGGACAGGTGGTACACTCCCGAAGAAATCTCTGCTGCAATTCTAGGTAAATTAAAAGCTGATGCAGAAGCTAAGCTTGGAGAAAAAATAGAAGAAGCCGTTATCACCGTTCCAGCTTATTTTGATGATTCTGAAAGACAGGCTACCAAGAACGCCGGCGAAATTGCTGGTTTGAAAGTTTTAAGAATCATCAACGAGCCAACAGCTGCCGCTTTAGCGTACGGACTTAATAAAAATAAAAACGAAAAGGTAGTAGTTTATGATTTTGGTGGTGGTACTTTTGATATTTCTGTTTTAGAAATTGCCGACGACACAGTAGAGGTCAAGGCGACCGGGGGAGATACTCATTTAGGCGGAGATGATTTTGATAAAAAAATTAACGAGTACCTCGTAGCCGAATATAAAAAACAAGAAGGAGTGGACGTCTCAAAAGATCCTCTGGCGCTCCAAAGACTCAAGGAAGCCGCCGAAAGAGCCAAGCACGAACTATCTTCGGCTCTTGAAACCGAGATTAATCTGCCATACGTCACTTCAGATGCTTCAGGTCCTAAACACTTCTTAATGAAGCTCTCTAGGGCTAAATTAGAAGAGCTCTGCAGAGAATATATTGATCACTCAATTAAATTAACTAAAGAAACAGTGATCGCCGCCGGTTTCAAGCTCGAAGAGATTAACGAAATTCTCTTGGTCGGCGGACAGACCAGAATGCCGGCGATTCAAGAAGCAGTTAAAAATCTTTTTGGTAAAGAACCGCACAAAGGTATCAACCCAGACGAAGTGGTGGCAATTGGCGCCGCCGTTCAAGCTGGAATTCTACAGGGGGATGTGAAAGATATTTTACTTCTGGATGTTACCCCGCTTACTTTAAGTATCGAAACCTTTGGAAGTGTGGCTACACCGATGATCGAGAAAAATACCACCGTGCCCACCGCCAAAACCCAAACTTTTTCTACAGCGGCGGATAATCAGACCTCGGTCGAGGTGCACGTTTTGCAAGGCGAGCGGCCCATGGCTAGCGACAACAAAACCCTTGCTCGATTTATTTTGGATGGCATTCCACCATCCCCAAGAGGAGTTCCTCAAATCGAGGTCGCCTTCGATATTGATGCGAATGGTATTTTGAGTGTTTCGGCTAAAGACAAAGCTAGTGGTAAAAGCCAGTCTGTAAAAATTGAGGCCTCCACTAATCTCTCGAAAGATGAAATCGAAAAGCTCAAAAAAGAAGCTGAAGTTCATGCGGCCGAAGATGCGAAGAAGAAAGAATTAATCGAAGTCAAAAATCAAGCGGAGAGTTTAATCTACTTAGCTGAGAAATCTCTTAAAGATGCTGGTGAGAAAGTTTCGGAAGAAATTAAAAAGGGAATCACCGAAAAAATTGAAGCTTTAAAGAAGATAAAGGATTCGGAAGATATCGAGGCTCTAAAATCTGCTTCTGCGGATCTCTCTGGGGAGATTCAAAAAATTGGTCAAACCATGTATAATCAAAAGCAAGCCGAAACTCCTAACGCGGATCCAGAAAAACCAAAAGACCAAGAACAAGATCCAAGCACAGGAGAAGCAACTCCATCTTAAATGGCTCTCGCCACTAATAATCAAAATCTATTAAAGTCCGCTGGCTCAGTCTCTTTTGATGAGAGGCACAGTCCAGAATTCTTAAAAGGGATAGCACTTGATATTTTAGTCGTTATAGCGGCACTCGCTTTTGGTTTTTGTTATCGACTCTATGTTTTGGGCAGTGGTGGTCTTGGGAGTGTTTTTACTGCTTTTGTTATTTTTGGCATCCTAACCTCGCTAGAAGTTTTTCTGATCAAGAATATCTATCGTCGACTCTTTGTTATTCTTCTAGAATCTCTAGCAATAATAGTTTTCTTTCTAGATCGAACTTGGTGGGCTCTACTTATTTCCCTAGGAGTTCTTCTAATCTTTCAGATGGCCGGAGAATGGCATGCTCGATCCGATTTTAAAAATTCGATTGAACAGCACTACACCAGAGTTTCAAAAATCAAACTCAAAAAGATGGCCACTAGCATCGCACTTGTTGCCGTTCTGCTTTATCTGCCTAATCTTAATCATCAAAGCGTGAAGATTGAAAGCGCTTTCGCCTCTCCTCAGATGTTTGAAACTTTCTACTCTTGGACTACAGGAGTGATAAAAGGTGTTAATTCTAAAATAGATTTAGATGGAACAGTGGGGTCGTTTATAGATTCATTAGCCCAAAACAAGTTAGATTCAGCCGAGTTTAATAATCTTACCGTAGCCGAGCAGAACGAATTAAAAATTTCGGCAACTAAAGATATTTCGGATCAATTAAGTAAAACTCTTGGTCTAGAAATTAATAGGGAAGAGAAGACCAGTCATTTTTTCTATAATCTTGTAATTCAATATTTGGGTAAATGGCGCAATCAAATTGGTGGATCTTTTTTGATTGCTTGGATCGTTTTCTTTTTCTTAGTAGTGCGAACTGTGGGTTTTATTCTCTCACTTTTCATCGCCGGACTTTCTTATCTAGTGATCCAAACTCTTTTAGTCACCGGCTTCATTAATGTTGTCACAGAAAATCGAACTAAAGAAAGTATCTCTTTCTAACTTCGTTACACCGCAGCTATTTAGCGAAGTTGAAGGATTGACTAGAATCGCAGAGAGCATATAAACTAACAATCTCTATGAAAGATTACTATAAAATTTTAGGCATTTCGAAGACTGCATCAGCCGAGGACATTAAGAAGGCCTATCGTAAACTGGCTCATCAACACCACCCAGACAAAAAAGGTGGGGATGAAAAAAAATTCAAAGAAATTAATGAGGCTTACCAGGTTTTGTCCGATCAAAAAAAACGAGCTCATTATGATCGTTTTGGTAGTGCTGGTGGATTTTCTGGTGGAGCTCACGGGCCAAATGTTAATTGGAACGATATAAATTTTGATCCGAGTGCCTATGGCGATTTTGGCGATTTAGGTGAAATTTTTGATAACTTTTTTGAAGGCTTAGGAGTTAAGCCTCGTCGGCGCACCTATAATCGAGGGAGCGATTTAGAGTTTCTAGCAGAAATTTCTCTAGAAGAAGCTTTTCGTGGAGCTATTAAAAATATTGATCTTAAAACCTATATCAAGTGCGAAGAATGCAAGGGCAAGGGAGCTGATCTAGATGCTGGCTCAACCACTTGCTCTATCTGCGCCGGTCAGGGCGAGATTAAAGAGCAGAGTCGAACTTTTTTTGGGAGTTTCTATCAAGTCAAAACTTGTAATCACTGTCATGGTCAGGGTCAAATTCCTAATAAGGTTTGTTCGGTTTGTCGTGGAAGTGGAAGAAAAAGCGCGGATAAAAAAATCTCTGTTCAGATTATTCCCGGAGTGCAGAACGATCAGCTTATTAAAATAACTGGAGCTGGAGAAGCTGGAGAGCGGGGAGCTGCCGAAGGAGATCTTTTTGTTCGCATCAAAATTAAACCCCACCACACCTTTGAGAGACGGAGTGATGATTTAATTGTAAAGAAAGAACTAAATATTATTGACCTACTTTTGGGTAAGAAACTAGAAATTCCCACCATTTCTGGCGGAAAATTAAACGTAGAAATTCCTACTAGTTTTAACCTTAAAGAAGATCTAAGAATCAGAGGCGAAGGTATGCCTCATGCTGGTAGTTTTGGTCGGGGAGACCTGTTGGTAAATTTCATCATCAAATCTCCAAAAAAGGTTGATTCGAAAATAAAAAAAGTTCTAGAAGATCTATCCGGTTAGAAATATGATTTCTAACGAGATAATTTTACAAAAAGCAATAATCCCTTTATATTAATTTACGAATTAGCAGAAGTTTTTAGATGAAAAGTTGAAATAGATTATATCTGCGCCCATAGCTCAGTCTGGTAGAGCAGCTCCCTTTTAAGGAGATGGTCCTAGGTTCAAATCCTAGTGGGCGCACACTAGGAAAACTTCCCCGCTAAAAGCGGGGTTGGTTTTTCAGTGTCCCGCATTTTGCTGGGCGTTAAAAAACTCTTGATTTTATATCTAATTCCTTTAGTCTAAAAGTAGTTTTCAAGAAGTTTCGCATATTTCAAACTAAATAAGGAGTAAATCGTGACATCGAGTGATATTCTAAAAGTTGTAGAAATGTACATTGGGATTTTAGAGAGAAAGGGTATCTATCCGATTAATTATCCACACAATGAGATCCTAAATACAACTAGTACCGCACTGAATCATTGTCTCGGAATGCTCTATGAGATAAAACAATTCATCCAGAAAGATGCAGAAAAAGCTCATCGTTGGTTGGGATTCATCCAGGGCATGCTTTGGGCTAATCAAATTTTTACTATCGAAGATCTCAAAAATCATAATCGATAAATAGGTCTAGTTTGGGAGGTTTATTGTTGTCTAACAATAAACCTCCTTTTTTATTCCTCCCCATATCTTTTATACAGCAAGCTCGTATTTCTCTTGTGAAGAACTACCGGAACCCTATCGAGCATGGTCATCGCTTTAGCGATGTGGGTAGGGCGAGATGTAGGAGCGTTTTACTCGCAGGAAGTAAAACGACTCCGGTCTTCATAAGAGGAATATGAGCTTGCACTTGTTCACAGTCTCCCCGTTCTTTCTCCACTTGATTTAGTGTAAAATTAAGG
>CAZLXS010000027.1:0-6353 GCA_964563735.1 uncultured Candidatus Saccharibacteria bacterium | reverse complement strand
TTGCAGAAGCGGAAACGACTCAAGTAATTGATGTCGCAAGCAAACTTGGCTTGCGCGCTTTTGTTGCCGGGTACATCGAAAACGGGGATAAGAAAGTGGTAATCAGGCCGAAGAATCTCGAGTATGCCGGCGAGACGCTAGCGGTTCGATGACTTCGTTTTAAGTAATACTCCGAGAGGTTTTATCCTCTCGGAGTATTTTTTACTCTTCAATCTTTAAGGATGTACCTGCCTTGCCGAAAATTTGCTCGTGGTTAACTTGTATCGAATCCATTGCAGGCAGGCGGACTACATAATCCGATATCTTTATACTTCCTTTGCAATATTTTAAAAACCAGTTATAAAAGTACTAGATCTTTTAAATACCATCTTTCTGTTTACCTATGGTGCGATTAACTAGAACTTAATATTCCGTAACCCAAGGAGGTTATTGTGACCGATAGAATTGAAAATGATGTGAGATCCACTATGGAGCCACTCGAGCTTCTCGATCTTGCTAAATGCAACACCGTAGCTGAATTGGTCGAAGGGATGCGTAAGTGTTCCTTTGGTGCGCGTATGCTCGGTGAAGCTGTAGCGACCATCGCCAGTTGGATCAAGGAGGGCACTCCACCCTTTGTTGTCTATGATCGGAAGATTCAAAAAAATGTTTCGATCATCTTGGAATCAATGAGGTCTCGTGGCTTTGTAAAAAGAATCATGACCAGCGAAGAGTACGTTTACAGCTACTCCGTGGATGGAGATAATCCAGTCTTAGTCATTGATTTTGTCAGTGGTCTTGAGATAGCTCTCTATGAAAAATCATCGCGCTCAATTTCGATCAATCAGTTCGGTCAAGCTAGGCCAGGAGGAGTGCGGGACGGATTTTTCCCGAATGTCGTATTTTCCGATCCAGCCTTTGTGCTTCCTGTTCTGTACTTCGCACTTATGGAGATTATCGAGGACAGAAAAACAAGTGTCATTGATTTTGTCGCGAGTCTCGAGAATAAAGATGGATTAGCAAGCGAAGTGTATCAAGGAGCGACAACGCTCCGATCCATGGTCAATGATCCATATTGCACGGTTTTCTTGACGCTTTCTGGCGCCATGACCATTGCAAAAATGGGGCTTCTAATCTGCGACTTGATTGATCATGAAATGGTTCAGTACATTTCTTCAACCGGCGCCCTTATGGCTCACGGCTTAATCGAAGGTATTGGATTAAGGCACTATAAGTATGATCCGAAATATTCCGACAGCACTCTTGCTGATCAGAGTATTAATCGGGTCACCGATACTTTAGAACCAGAAGAGAATTTTGATCACATCGAAGAGATCGTTGGCAAAGTTCTCTCTAATTGGGCTGGCAGTGATCCAAGGTTCACAAGTCCCAGCGTTTTCCATCGTGATATTGGAGAATATCTTCATGAGCACTATCCCAATGATCGAGCCATCCTAAAATCGGCCTACGAACATGCTGTGCCGGTCTGCGTTCCTGCTTTCGCAGACTCTGAAATCGGTAACGATGTCTACGTCGAGAATAAGAGGAGAATTAGAGAGAGTAGACTTCCCATTGTTATGAATCTAGAGCGAGATACTGCACTACTTCTTGATTTGGCGAAGAATTCGAAGCGGATAGGAATCTTTTCTATCGGTGGAGGCGTGCCCCGTAATAATACTCAAAACGTAGCTCCACTCATAGAAATAATTAATAATCGCTTGAAGGCCGATATTCCAGAACGAAAGTTCTTCTATGGTTGCCGTATTGACCCAACTCCGCTTTGGTACGGCAATCTATCTGGATGCACTTATAGCGAAGGTGGTAGTTGGCGCAAAATGGATTTTAATGGCAAATTCGCCGAGGTTCATGCCGATGCTACCATCGTCTGGCCATTCATTCAGAAATTTGCAATGAAACACTGATCTACATTAAACAAAGAGGAGAAAAAACAAAGCCGTCCGAATTTATTCGGACGGCTTTTTTCTTCCTTGCCTAATTTTCTCTAATATAGTAAAAGTAGGTTAGCAAACAACTAACAAAAAATATCGACAATTATCTGAAAGGAGATAGATTGTGAAGAGATTTTCTCTAGTCCTACTGTTCTCAGGATTGCTAATCCTTGGCTTTGCATCTCAAAGTCGAGCCGAGATCAGTCCGGGATCTCATATGGAGTTCTTCGGAACCTGGAGTAAGGAGGCCAAGCCAGCTTATGACGGTAATGTCCTGCTCCTCTACAATGATTACCGCGACCAAAGATGGGGTGGTTTCATTGGGGCGAGGGGGTCGTTCGACGACTCCATTAAGGTTTTTGGCGGCGGATACTGGCGTCAAAAGAAGATTTCGTGGATTCGCCTTGGAGTGGGGGGTGGAAGTCTTCTCGTTAAGTCTAAGTCCCCTCGGTATTTTGGATTCGGACTTCTTCAGTTGGGGGATAATTCCACCGATTTCTTCCTTCTTGCTACAGTTGATTTTGGCAGAAGAGCCGAGTACGAATATTCGTACAGGATAGATGCCAGTCTTCTGTCAGCCGACGACTATTCTGTTCGACCGGGATTCTTGGTCGAGCGCTTTTCAGGAGTCGGCCCCAAGGTGTTGGCCGAGCTAGATAGAAAGTCGAAAATGGTTCTTTGGATCGCCGCTCTCTGGAGTAGTGCATTCTTCGACACCAAAACAACTGATCCTAGCGTTTTGGTGGGGCTTCGTTTCAACTTCGATCGAATCTAAAAGTCAGCAATTAGTAGGTCTAAAAACCTCGGACGCGCAAGTGTTCGGGGTTTTATATTTTTGCAAAATCACCTAAAAATCGTTAAAATCACCACAAATGGCTGCTATTATCAATAAACGCACTCTCGAGCACATTGCCGAGCTCGCTCGGCTGGAATTAAGCGAGCGCGAAACCGAAAAATTTCTCAAAGACCTCCAAGATATTTTGGAGCATTTTAATGACTTAAAAGAAGTGAATACCGAAGGAGTAGAGCCTATGGCCGGCGGGACTTCGCTTAAAAATATTTGGCGAGAAGATGAAGAAAGGATTAATACTAATCTTGGTTCCGGCGTTCACGCTTTTCCAGAAACTGAAGGAGGTTATCTGAAGGTTCCAAAGATTTTTGAATAAAAATGGATTTAAAAAATCTAACCATAAAAAAATATTCGGCTGGATTGAAGTCTAAAGATTTCAGCGCGCTCGAGGCGACGCAAGAATATTTTAAACACATTCGCGAAACCGACAAAAGAATCGGCGCCTATCTATCTTTAAACGAAGAAAACGCGCTCAAAGAGTCGGAGCGAGTAGATATTGCAATTGCGAAGGGCGAAGAAGTGGGGGAGTTGGCCGGAGTGCCTTTGGGCATTAAAGACAACATCCTCATTAAAAATCTTCCCGCGACCGCCGGTTCTAGAATGCTCGAAAATTATTCGGCGAGCTACGATGCCTTTGTTGTTGAAAAGTTAAAAGAAGCGAAAGCCATCTTTTTGGGTAAAACTAATCTGGATGAATTTGCTATGGGTTCTTCCACAGAGAATTCTGGTTTTCACATTACTCACAATCCGCATGATCCTAAAAGAGTTCCGGGGGGATCTTCCGGAGGATCTACTGCCGCCGTAGCTTCTGATCAAGCTATTGGAGCTTTGGGTTCTGAAACCGGTGGATCGGTTCGTCAGCCCGCCGCCCTCTGCGGTGTGGTCGGTTTAAAGCCAACCTACGGTGCAGTTTCTCGTTCTGGTCTCATCGCGCTTTCTTCTAGTTTGGATCAGATCGGTCCGATTGGAAAAACCGTCGAGGATACCGCTATTCTTTTTAAAACTATTGCCGGACAGGATCCACTAGATTCAACTAGTGTGAATGCCAATTATGGTGCGGAATTAACTGATTTTAAGTTAGAAAAAACTCGCGCCCTTACAATCGGAATTCCAGAAGAATATTTTCCCAAAGAGTTGGATAAATCTATGGCGGGGAAGTTGGATCAAGCTCTCGAGGATTTAAAGAGTTTGAAAATTACCGTCAAAAAAATATCTCTACCGCACACCAAGTATGCTCTGCCTTGCTACTATATTATTATGCCAGCAGAAGCGAGTGCTAACTTAGCTCGTTATGATGGTATTCGCTATAGTCGAGTAAAGTATCAAGGGAATACCAAGAATCTAAAAGAATTGTATTTAAAACAGAGGGGTGAGGGCTTTGGTCCAGAAACCAAGCGTCGCATTATTCTGGGGACTTTTGTTTTATCTTCTGGTTATCACGACGCCTATTACAAAAAAGCTCAAGCGGTCCGAACTCTAATCAAGCGTGATTTTGATGAGGCTTTCAAAGAAGTAGATGTTATTTTTACTCCCACCACCCCAACTCCAGCCTTCAAAATCGGCGAAAAGGTTTCGGATCCATTTGAGATGTATCTCTCCGACACCTTCACTATTCCAGCAAACCTAGCCGGCCTCCCAGCCATCTCTATTCCAGTTGTTTCTAAAGCTAAAAATATCGAAGTAGAAGAAAAAGAAGTAGAACCAGAACTGCCGATTGGATTTCAGTTAATCGGTCGGCATTTTAGAGAGGCCGATATTTTAGGTTTGGGTCATTACTACGAAAAAATCCACCAGTCGTCATCTACTACTAATTAAGTTATTATTCAAAAAACCACATCGAATGTTTAATATTTATCTCTATTCGTTTTAGAAATTTCCGCCTGAGGCGGATCCTCCTCCGGAGGAAGATATTAGTAATTAGAAATTATCTTAAGCCATGCTTCCAACTCCAGAAAGTATTTTCGCAAAAATATCAGACAACGTTGAGGTTAATCAGGGCGTCCAGATATTTCAATCCAAGATTTCCGGATTTTTTGGAGAGTATTTAGGTTGGATCAAAGCTTTTTCTATTCTTTTCTCGCTCCTCCTTTTTGGATTGGTCTTATTCTTCCTTATAAAAACTGGTTGGTTTGCTCTTCGAGCTAGTCGCATTAAGGATGTAGTCTTAAGAGTTAACATCTCTAAAAAGAAATCTGTCAAAATCTGGAAAAATATTCAAAGGCATTTTTATGCCGGAGATGATAATAGTTTAAAGCTTGCCATCTTAGAGGCCGATAAAGCTTTAGACGAAATTCTTGTGGTCTCTGGATTTCGGGGCGGATCTTTAGGTGATAAGCTAAAAAAACTTACGACTGCCGAGATCTCCAACCTAGATGAAGTCTGGGAGGCTCATAAGCTTAGAAATAGAATCGTTCACGAATTAGATTTTAAATTAAATAGAGAGATCGCCGAAAAAGCTTTAGGAATTTATCAGCGCACTTTTGAAGAGCTAGGCCTGCTAGATTCAAAATAAAAAAAGAGGAGACTAAATCTCCTCTTTCTATTTGTGTATTTCTCACAGCCATCTTTTATTTGAAGAGCTTGGATTCTGCCATTAAAAAATTCTCCGCAAATTCTCGCTGAAGTGGAGGGAGGTTCTTAGGTAGCTTGTTAGCACCAAAGAATCTCCTCTTTGCATCCTCCTTAATTTTTCCAGTAGAGAAAGCCATGTAGAACATCGAGATTGGTCTTCCCTCAGGATGATCCATCCATTCTCTTACACCAAGCAAGCGAATAGATTCTAGCTCTATTCCAACTTCTTCTTTCGCCACCCTTCTTGCCGCATCCAAAATAGTTTCATTCCGCCGAACATATGCTCCGGGAATATTCCACATGTTTTTGAAATACGGTGTTTTGTTTCCTCTGAAGCAGAGGAGTATCTTGGTGTCTTCTATAAACACCAACTCCACAGACGTCATCCGGACAAGTTTATGGAGCGCAAGAAAGATTAATTCTGGAAAAAAGTATTTCCCCATTTTCTTGCAATGATTAGCTAATTCCTCTAGGCCCGAGGCGATAGCCTTTATCATTAAATCGTGCACAACTCACTCCTTTCAAAATAATAAAAAAACTACTTATATCTTTAAATTAAAATAGCTACTTCGTCAATTTTCTAACTAATTTCATAAATTGGTCTCCTCGATCCGCATAATTTTTAAACATATCAAAGCTCGCCGCCGCTGGAGAAAAAAGAACGATCTGTTCTTTTAATTTAGCCGGATAAGCCATCTTCATTGCTTCCTGCAAATCTTTCGCCATCCAAATTCTAGTCCCCACCACCCACCGTATAGCGTGAGCGATCTTCTTTTTATTTTCTCCAAATAAAATGACATCCGTTTCAAATCTTTCCGCAAGAGCTTCCTTAAGCGGTTTGTAGTCCAATTTTTTATCTTGCCCCCCAGCAATTAGAGTTACAAATTTATTTGGGAAAGATCGAAGGGCGGCGGCTGTGGTGTTCGGATTCGTTGATGCAGAGTCATCATAAAAAGAAGTATTTCCTATTTTTCTTACAAACTGGAGGCGATGGGGGAGTCCTT
>CAZLXS010000026.1:2651-6449 GCA_964563735.1 uncultured Candidatus Saccharibacteria bacterium | reverse complement strand
CTATTTTTTTCGATAAATCTTAGAAGGAATTTTATAGAAAAAATGGCGACGACAAAAGAAGTAAGAAAGCCGACAAGAAGAACAGAGAGTTGACCAGCCTCGAAGGTGGAAGCGTTTTTTAAAAGATCAAAACCAGTAGCGGCGGCGATAGTGGGGATCGCAAGAAGGAAGGAAAATTCAACGATGGTTTTGCGGTGTAATCCCAAGAGTAGTCCACCTAAGATGGTGGCGGCCGAGCGGGAGACGCCAGGGATAATAGCGATGGATTGAAAAAATCCAATGGCAATCGATTTTTTGTAAGTTATTTTTTCTAGGTTTTCGAGAGAATTATTTTTTTCTTTATGGAGGAGTTCAAAGATAATTAAGATTAAACCTCCGATGGCGAGGGACCAGATAACGATTTCTGTGCTACCTAAAAATTGCTTGATAAATTTATAAAAAATTAAACCGATAATTCCAGTAGGAATAAAGCCCACGATGATTTTTTTCCAGATTTCCAATCCAGAGATTAGGGTTTTTCGATAAAGGAAGAGAACGGCAAAAACGGCTCCTAATTGAATCGAGATCTCAAAAGTTTTTAAAAACTCTGTTGGGGTAAGACCTAAAAAATTAGAAGAGATAATGAGGTGTCCGGTCGACGAGATGGGTAGGAATTCGGTGATACCCTCAATAATCCCCAAGATAATAGCTTCAAGATGAGTAAGCACGGGATTTATTTAAAAGTCATAAGAAGAGCGCCTCCAGTAATAAGTAGTCCGCCTAGTCCGGTTTTCCAAGTTAAACTTTCACTCAAGAAAACTGCTGCAAGAACCAAAACAAAAACGACGCTCAATCGGTCGAGAGCCGCGACTCCGGTGGCCGGGCCATTTTTAAGAGCAATAAAATAGAAGAGCCAAGAAAGTGCTCCGGCTAGACCAGAGAGGGCGATAAAGGTAAGAGCTTTCTGGCTGATCGTGCCTAGGAGATGAAATTTGCCGAGAGCAAAAGAAACAATAGTTAGGATGCCGGCCATTATTATAGCTCTTACTGTGGTAGCTAGGGTGGAGTCGATGTTTTGAATGCCAATTTTTCCTAGTATAGCCACCCCAGCGGCGGCGATAGCAGAGAGAATAGCGAAGATAATCCAGAGAGGCATTTTAGTGGTGGGCTTGATCGGCTTCGGCTTTGGTTTTATGAATGGTTCCGTCTGGATGTTCTGGTGGAGCGTAGATAGTAAAAAGTTTAAGATCTACCCCTCCAGTATTAATGAAGTTGTGAAGAGTTCCGGCGGGAACCGAAACCAGGTGGTTGGGGCCAATCGGTTTTCTCTCGCCAGAGAGAATAGCTTCGCCAGTACCTTCAATAAAGAATAAGATTTGATCGATATCGTCGTGGGTTTCTTCTCCAATTTCTCCTCCCGGAGGAATCGACATGACTACGATTTGGCTTTTAGTGTTGGTGTTTAAAACTTCGCGAAAAAAACTATTTTGTTTAGCTTTTTCAATAATATTATCGTGGTAGTTCATTATATTTTTTTTAATTTAAAATCCTAAATGACTCTTTAAAATTCCTTTGTAGATGTGTTCTCTGGTGACGATGCCGATTAATTTTCCACCTTCAATAACGGGGAGGCGATGGAAGCCGTGAGCGAGCATAATGCCTCCAGCTTTTAAAACTGGCGTGCTTGGATCAATCGTCGTCACTTTTTTAGTCATAAATTTTTCGATGGGCTTCTTGCGAATCTCTTCGATTTTATTTTCTCGTTCTTCGTAGTCTAAATAGGCTTCGGGGTGTTCGGCGTAGCTTTGGTAATAGGGGTAGAGAACTCGAAGAAGATCTTTCTCGGAGATAAGTCCTACTACTTCGCCATTGGCATTTACAACTGGGGCGCCACTAATTTTTGATTGATGCAGAATGGAGGCAGCTTCTTCATAGGTGGACGTGTCATTAATGGTAATAACTTTTGTCTCCATTACTTCTTTAACTTTCATGATATTTTTTTAAAAGGTTTGGGGCGACCTTTGGATTCTTTAATTATACCAGTTCTAAGTGTCTACTTTAATTTAAGTTTAGGGAAGGATGATCGGATGATATTTTGAACATCGGTGGCATTTTCGGCTTTCATTAGTTCCATCCTTAACTCTTTAGCGCCATCCCAACCATTTACGTAGGCCTTGAAATGTTTTTTCATAATCTCAAATCTTTTTAACTTACTTAGCTGATTCTCAAATCGATAGGTGTGTTCTATTAAGACTTTTAATTTATTTTCTGGTTTAATTTTTTCTATATTGATTTTTGAATTAAAAAGCCACGGATTTCCAAAAATTCCTCGACCGATCATGATTCCATCAGCTCCGGTCTCCTTAGCTTTTAGCTTGGCTTCTTTAAGATTTTTAATATCGCCATTACCGAAGATTAAGGTTTTCTTAGAAGAACTAATTTGATTTCTAATTTTTACAGCAATAGAGACGGTGTCCCATCTGGCGGGAACTTTAGACATTTCTTTTCTGGTTCTGGCGTGAATAGTGATGACGGCCGGTTCGGTTTGAAGTAGTGCGGGGAGCCAATCATTTAAAGAATCTTGGTTGTAGCCGATTCTAGTTTTGACGGAGACGGGGAGGGGGTGGGCGTTTTTTTTAGCTGCTAAAATTATTTTTTGTGCGAGGGCTGGATTTTTAATAAGGGCGGCACCAGCACCCTGTTTTTCAACACCTTTGTCTGGGCAGCCCATATTAATATCAAGTCCATCAAAGCCTAATTTTTTAACGAGCTTGCTTGCGGTGGCAATTTTTTCCGGATCGGCGCTAAAAATTTGAGCGACGATGGGTCTTTCTGATTCATCGAACCAGAGATCAGGGAGAAGGCGATCCTTTCCTTTGGAGCAGAGTCCGTCGGCGGAAACAAATTCGGTCCACATTACGTCTGGTTTGCCGTATTTGGCGATGATAAAACGAAAAGCAGCGTCGGTGACATTAGCCATCGGCGCTAGAACAAAAATTGGTTTTTTTAGTTCTTGCCAAAAATTATTTTTCATCTGGTTTTATCCTACGGGCGTCCGGTGGTTTTGTAAATGAATTCGTTTGTCTATGAATATAAATCCATAAGATAAACGGAGAGATAAAAAAGGGAACCCTGAAGGGGTTCCCGTGATTTGTTTTGACTGTCGTACTACTCGGTCGGTTCAACTGACTTCAGTAGCGTCCTCTGATGTTGTGTTGGAAGATCTCTGAAGCGTCTACGTATCCTCGCTTTCTTTTTCTGAATCGAGGAACTCCTGTCTTTACGGGGCATTTCTGGCTGTTGATTTTCCTTATTCACGGCCACTTCCTTCATTCCTGGAAAAAGGTTTCCTAATGATTTCGGTTCTTCCACTACTAATTCTGCTTCCAAGATTGGTTTGCTTAGTTGGGCGCACTATCTTGGAATCAATCTTGAATTCAGTGTTTGGAGAGTTTGGAGTTGGCGCCTCTTCTGTGAATTGTTGAAGAGATATCTGGCCTTCTTTCTTTGCGCCAAGCTTTTTTGGTTTACGATTGCGGATTCTAGTTCGGCGCCAATTAAGTTGTTTATTTCTTGGCTGACCAAATCTATTTCCTTTTTTCGAAATCAAATATGACCTCCTTTAACGTTTTTTGTGTTGGTGAGATTTCTTCACGCGCTTAAACGTGTGGTTGGCTTTGGGATTGTTTCCGCTCCTTCCTGTTTTTTCGAGGTTGCCTTGATCCAGGAATCCATCAAAGATAGATCCTCTCCCTGCTAAAATTCTTCTTTTCAGCTTGCTGATTTGACGCTTCACAATAAAACCTCCAAATCCTTTAT
>CAZLXS010000026.1:0-2551 GCA_964563735.1 uncultured Candidatus Saccharibacteria bacterium | reverse complement strand
ATAGAGTCTTTATTTAAAAGTTGCTAAAACAGATTATATGTAATTTTGGTGATTTGCGTCAAGGATCGATTTAAAACATTCCAGCAAATTTTGTAGCTAAAGATCTTTGAATATTTTTTACTGCTTCGTTTAAAATTTCTTTTAGAATTTTTTCTTGATCCTCTGAGGATAGATTTGGATTTAATTTCACCTCTTCAATTTCAAAGTTTCCGTTAATGGAAACGCGTACACCATTTTTTTCTACGGTGGATTTTTCTTCTTTAGCGGCGCTTTGAATTTTGCGAAGTTCGTTAATTTGTTTTAATTTATCAAACATTATTTTATTTCAAATACTTTTTTAGAACTGGTTCCGCCTGCGACTAAGCGGAGTCTATCCTCACTAATTCCAAGGTGTTCGGCGAGGGTTTGAATGATGGCTAAATTAGCCTTGCCACCTTCCGGAACTTCGTGGACATGAATAGTGTATTCATTCTCTCCGGTTTCTTCCACAAATTCAATACGAGAGCGAGTTTTCGCTTTTACAAAAATACGCATCTTATTTATTTATTTTATCGTTTTTAATAATTCCACCATCGAGCAAAACAGTTCTTTCGGTTAAGGCAGCGTATTCTGGTTCGTGGGTAACCATAACGATGGTTTGACCTTCGCGATGGAGGCTTAGAAATGTTTCAAGGACAGCGTCGGCGGTTTCATTGTCTAGGTTAGCGGTGGGTTCATCAGCAAAAAGCACTTTGGGACTGTGACTAATAGCACGAGCGATAGAGACGCGTTGTTGTTCTCCACCAGATAATTGACTGGGAAGATTATTGAGTCGGTTGCCTAGTCCAATGCGATCGAGCATTTCGGCAGCAATCTTTTTAATCTGATCCATAGATTTGCCCTGCATTAAAAGGGGAATGGCGATGTTTTCGAGGGCGGTTAGTTCTGGAATTAAAGCGTAGTCTTGAAAAACATAACCCAATTCATTTAAGCGAAAATTACTTCGTTCGTCTTTATCTAGCTTCATCACATCTGTTCCGTTGATGATAATTTCTCCGGAGTTGGGGTGGTCTAGAAGCCCCAATTGATAAAGCAGGGTGCTTTTGCCGGAGCCAGAGCGACCAGTGATGGCGATAAACTCTCCTTTTTTAACCTCTAAATCTAGTCCATTTAAAACGAGAAGTTCGGCGGCACCACTTTTATATTTTTTTACTAATCCTTTAACTTTGATCATGGTTTATGGATCTATCTGCCCAAAATGGCATCGAGAGTATTTTGTTTAACGACAATTCTGGCTGGAATGTAGCCGGCAATGAGGGTGGCGATAAACAGAATAACAATTCGAATGACGGTGCCCTCTACGGTGGCAACTAAGATGCCATCACTAAATGGGAAGTTGATGGGGTTTCTGTCTAGGTATGGTTTGATAACTCCAAAAACCAAAAAAGTTCCGAGAGCTGTTCCTAAGATGGCGTAGAAGAGTGATTGAATAATGTAGGCCATTTCAATGGCGTTTGATTTGATGCCAACACCTTTTAAGATGCCGATAAATTTGCGACGGGTAATGGCGTTTACAAAGATGACGATGAAAATGGTGATAGCGGCAACAACCAGACCAATCGAGCTGATCATATTACCTAGCATGGCAAAAGTTTGCTTCATATCTTTAATGAATTTTGGTTCAGCATCTTCTTGAGTTTGAACTCTGGCAAATTTATCTACGCCATTTTGGATAAAGAAATTTTTTACAGCGATTGGATCGGTACCCGGTTTTAAGCGCATAACTATTTCATCGGCGTTATAGTCGTAGCGACCAATGAGACCGCGTAATTGTTTGTCCACAAAAAAGACGCGTCGGTCGATTTCGTCCACCTTACTTTTAACAATACCTTTTACGATTACTTCGCGGACATTGCCGTTCACTTTAATGCGAACTTTAGAACCGGGTTCAATGTTGTCTAGAGTTCCAAAAGCAGCAGATTCGAAACCTAAATATTTTTTTAGAAGCATGGCTCCGACTAGAACTTTGTCGTAGTCGTTCTCGTCTAAATATTCTCCCTCGATAATTAATTCTGAAAGTTTGGTGACTTGATTTTCGGTATATGGATCAATGCCGGCGATTTGGGTACCGACGCTTTTGTCTAGGTCGGTGGCTTTTCGGCGGCCGATTTCTTCTTTGTAGTTGGCTTCGATGGTCCCACCTTCAATATACCTAGTGGTGTAAGAGGTAACTTCTGGAAGACTTTTTACGAGGCCCATGATCATGGGGGTTTGCTCGACATAACTTTTACCCAATGGATTGGAGATGATGATGTCGCCCAAGTAGCGATCTTTAACAGCTGAGACAGCACCCTCAATTAAGCCAACTAAAATTCCACTCACGATAACGAGGTTCAAAAAAGTCAGCGTCATAATGAAAATAATGAGGATGTTGGTCCAGATATTGCTCCTTTTAATTTGGCGAGTAGCTAAAAAAGAGCCAACTCTAAGGGAAGTTAGCCAGCCTTTGCCGTTTTTAGTCGGGGCTTTCACGTACATTATATTAGTATAAAAATGGCGAGGCGGGAAATTT
>CAZLXS010000025.1:0-7503 GCA_964563735.1 uncultured Candidatus Saccharibacteria bacterium | reverse complement strand
TCTCTTCTTAACTGATCCAGCTTCCTCTGGATCGGCGTTGTTTTGTCAGAAGTCATTAGTTATAATTTATACGATCAAGCCCAACAATTCAAACTAACCTACTTTTATGCTCCAAGAAAAATTTCCACTACCTTCTTCGGAAAACTCAGAAACACTCTTAAAAGTTAAGGATATCGTCATCGCCACTGATGCAGAAGGCAATGAAGTAGAGGGAGCTCTCTCGGAAATTACTGCCACCGACGGCGGAGTTATTCGAGGGAAAATAATGCGACCAGACGGACAAGAATTGTATGTCATCATAAAATCAAAGAAAGAAAATTCTCCCTATAAGATAGAAACAGAAAACGAAGACACGGAAACTCTTCTAGATTCCGAATCAGAAGATTCAATAATTAAAAAAAATACTAAACCAGAAGAATCATTAGAAGACTTTCTCTTAAAAGAAGAACCACCCGCCAAAACTGCTGAAAAAGGAGATATTCTAGACCTTCTTAAAGATGACGCCGAATCCACCCAAACAGAATCAAACCAAAAACCCGAATCAGAAGACCCAAACCAAAGTGGCGTTGAAAGCATTCTATCGAACGGCAATTCTAATACCACTACTTTTAATGTCTTTGAAAATTCAAATGGATCAGCAGAGCTGGAAAGATTAATCGCCAACGCGCCCCTTCCTCCAAACGGACCGAATCCAACAAAATCAGAAACAGAAGCCACACCTCTACAAACAGAGATCCAACCGATCGCGACACCAGTCATCGAATCAAGCGGAGCTCCCCTAGACTCAGCAAATAACAATAGCCCCATCATCGAAAGCTCAAATTCCGAAAGGATCGAAATCACCGGAGCCACTCCACAGAACAAAACTTCCGAATCACCCATCGAGACACTATCTAAAAAACGTGGTCGCAAACCAAAACCAGTATCAATCGATTCACTGAGTGACTCTGCTCCAAAAGAAAGTGGCCCAGATTTAGGACCGACAAATAAAATAGAGATATCGAAAGAACAACCCCAAGCCCCAGAACCAGTAGTCGAAATCCCAGAATCAAAAATCGAAGAAACCACAGAGATTCCAACCGATTCATCCGCTCAGTCTGAATCAGAAATCGAAACTCCAACAACACCAGAATTAAATCAAAAAGAAAATCAGCCAGAGAAAGAACTGACCATCGAAGAAAAATTAGTCACCGCCCGCGCTAAATATATTGAATATCAAAATAAAAACGACTTCTACGAAAAAAGCTGGAAGTCTGGTCAGGGTCGCAGTGTCGAAGAGGATACCGAAGCCACCTTAATAAAAAACGAACTATTAGGAAAAGCTAAAGAGGAATACCTCCGCGCTCGCGGTGAATATCTAAAAGAAAAATTAAGCGAATATGAAAACGGAGCCCTCGCCAGAGAACTAAGAACGTACTACGGAAATGAGATGATCAACATAGAATCTCACACCAAAGAAAGACTCCTTCATCAATCAGCTATCGAATTACACAAAGAATTCAAACTTCTAGAGGAAGCTAGAATAGAAGGTATCGCCAAATCAAAAAATTCTACTCTCTTCGATAAGGCATTGGATCGAATCCGCGCTTTTGGAAAATCATATTCTGCTCAACCCGCCCGCAAAAAAATTCTCTTAGGTCTTGCTTTGGGAGCAGGAGGTGGCTTGGCCGCTCTAAGTGGTGGTGGAGTAATGGGCGCTCTTGGCTTCATTATTGGTGGAGGAAAAATCTTACAAAAAATCGCCGCTGGCAGTGCCACTTTTGTCACCACCGAAGCTCTCGTCAAAAGAAGTCAGGACAAAAAACTAGCCGAACTCTCAGGTATTACCGAAAAAGAAATGCTCGAAAAAATAAAATCCGCCGCCAAATTGTATGAAAGTGGCGAAAGAGCTTCTGGGTTAAAAAAATTCCTCGAAGCCCGCAACGAAAATCTTGAAGCAGAATTCAACGAACGTCATAACGATATCGAAAAAACCAAAAGGCGGATGGCTAAACGCCGAATCCTCTACTCCACCGCCGCCGGCGTAGTAATCGGGAGCGGAGTCATCGCCAAAACCCTCTCCTTCCTTGCCGATGCAAGCGGAATTCACCCCCTCGAAGGATTAAAAGATAAAGTTGAATCGATCTTAGGCAAAGAACCATCCGCCTTAGGTGGTCGAAGCGCCTTTTCCCCAGAACCAACTGATGCTACCGATCATCTTCAAACCGAAAACGCCGTTGACATACCTCACCCCGTAGAAAATCACGAAAATATCCTCAACCACGCTCCTGCCTCAAGCGCTGATCAAGCCTTTGAAGGCGCCAAAAATCTTCAAGAACAAATTTCCAAGCCCATCGCGACCATCAAATCGGGAGGAAATATTTGGGAAACCGCTAAATCCCTCGTCGGGGAAGGAAAGATCACTGAATCAGAATTCCGCACTGCTTGGGGCAACACAACCATCGAAGTCAACGGCGTCGAAACCCCAATTAGCGAAGTAGGGCTTAGCCATCCGGGCGATCAACTCATCTTTGTGGGTGGTCCAAATCCTCATTTCGAAATCAGCTCCGACTTTGTAAAAGATCATCTCAAGCTTGGCACCAATGAAGATCTCTATAAATATCTAAAATCAACTGGAAAGCCCATCCCCAGCTGGTTAATCGAAAAGTTCGGCAAATGATATAATTAACAAAGAAGATGATCCAAGATTTAGACAAAAAAATCGCCCCAGTTTTAAAAAACCTAACCGAAGAGGAAAAGAAAGAGGTTCTAGTTCAGGCCGCCGACTCTCTAGCTAAAAGGTTAATTGTTCGAGTCTATGATCATCTCGCAGAATCAGACCAAACCGCTTTCGATGAAATCAGTGAAACCGGTGATCCAGAAAAAATCGAAGAATTTCTTAAATTAAAAGTTCCTAATCTAGAATCTATTCGCGACGAAGAATTAGAAACCCTTCTTCAAGAGATGCGCGAGTTCATTGGTGGAGAGGAAGAGTAATCAAGTAGAATCAAATTAATCTTTAAAAGCGACCGTTGGTCGCTTTTAATTTTGTCTTAATTAGTTTAATATGGTGTATGTCTCGCAGAATTAAAAAACCAAAATTTATGTCAAAAATATTCAAAAATATTCTCTGGGCCATCTTCACTCTCGTCGTTTTCTCTATTGTTTTTTCCAATCTAATTGGAGCAAAACAAACCAAAGAAACTCTGGGAGTTAATGGGCTCGTTGATCGCATCAATAAAAATGAGGTTGCCGAAATCCAAATCAATGGTAGCGAAGTTAAGGTCTCTTTTAAAGACAATACCTCCGCCACCGTTAAAAAAGAATCTGATGCTAGTTTAACGGAAACTCTAAAAAATCTTGGCGTCGACTCCTCCGCTCTTCAAAAAGTTAAGCTGGTTGTCGCCGAAGAATCTGGCTGGCAATTCTGGGCTGGCCTCCTTATCCCTACCCTGCTTCCTATTCTTATCATCGGTGCCATCTTCTGGTTTATGTTCAAACAAGCCAAGAGTGGAGTTAATCAAGCTTTTAGTTTTGGACGCTCCAACATCCGTCTCTCTAATCTCTCTAAAGAAAAAATCACTTTCAACGATGTAGCTGGATCCAAAGAAGCCAAAGAAGAATTAATCGAAGTTGTTGATTTTCTTAAAAACCCAAAAAAGTTTTTAGATCTCGGCGCTAAAATTCCTCGGGGAGTTTTACTTATGGGCATGCCCGGAACCGGCAAAACTCTTCTCGCTCGCGCTGTCGCCGGCGAAGCCAACGTACCCTTCTTCAACGTTTCGGCCTCCGAATTTGTCGAAATGTTTGTAGGAGTTGGCGCCTCAAGAATCCGCGATGCTTTCGCCACCGCTAAACGCGCCGCTCCTTCTATCCTTTTTATTGACGAGATTGATGCTGTTGGCCGTCAACGCGGTGCTGGCTTAGGTGGCGGAAACGACGAAAGAGAGCAGACCCTCAATCAAATTCTCGTCGAATTAGACGGCTTTGAACGCACCGATCGCTTAATCATCCTTGCCGCTACTAATCGCCCCGACGTTTTAGATCCAGCCCTTCTTCGCCCCGGTCGCTTTGACCGAAGAGTCGTTCTCGATCTCCCCGATATCAACGACCGAGAAGCTATCTTAAAAATCCACAGCCAAGGAAAATCTCTCGCCCCTAATATTGATCTTCGAAAAGTTGCTACTCGCACCCCAGGGTTCTCTGGCGCTGACCTAGCTAATCTCATGAACGAAGGCGCTATTTTAGCTGGTCGCCAAAACAAAAAAGCCATCGAGCAGGATGACCTCTTTGAGGCCGTCGAAAAAGTTCTCCTTGGTCCAGAAAGAAAAAATCGCGCTATCTCTGCAAAAGAAAAAGAAATCACCGCTTACCACGAAGGTGGCCACGCTTTAGTCGCCGCCTCCCTTAAAGATTCTGATCCAGTCCACAAAGTTTCTATTATCAGTCGCGGTAACGCCGGTGGCTATACTATGAAGCTACCGATTGAAGAACAACACCTCCGCACGAAGCGACAATTCCTCAACGACCTCGCTGTCATGCTGGCTGGCTTAACCGCCGAACGCCACATCTTTGGCGACGTCACAACTGGGGCGTCGAATGATCTGAAAGAAGCCTCTGCTCTAGCGAGACGCATGGTCACTCGCTATGGCATGAGTGAAGATTTAGGACCCATAACTTTCGGCAAAACCGAAGAGATGATCTTCTTAGGTCGCGAAATCGGCACCGAGAAAAACTACTCCGAAAAAATTGCCGAAAAAATAGACGAAGAAGTTCGCAAATTTATTGATACCGCCCACGAAACAGCGGAAAGAATTATCAAAATCAATCGCCGAGCCCTCCAAAAAATTGCCGAAACCCTAATTGAAAAAGAAACTCTTGAACAAGAAGAATTCTACGCCATCCTTGAACCTTTCAAGATCAAGCCCATCCAAATTGGATAAAACTCAGACCAGCTAAACGTCTCGCCTCTTCTTTTTATTCTAAAAAACGGGGACTTTAAATTCCTCAAAAAAAATTATACAATGTGCTCACAATGATTAAGAAAATTCTTCAGAAAAAAATCCTTGCCGGAACGATCGGTGGTTTAATTTTAATTATCATCATTATTATTGTTGCCACCGGATCAAATGGCGCTAAAGCAGAAATCTTTCAAGTCCAAAAAACTGCTGTCATAGAGTCCATTAGTGTTGCTGGAAAAGTTCAATCCGCCGAAACCGTGGATCTAGCTTTTGAAAAAAGCGGCCGTATTGGTCAAGTCTATGCCGATGTAGGAGATCGAGTTTTCATTGGTCAAACCATTGTTCGCCTTGAAAATGGAGATATTCTAGCCGATCTAGACCAAGCCAAAGCCAAGGTAAAAATAGAACAATCCAAATTAGCGGAACTCCTTCGTGGTGATCGGCCGGAAGAAATAAAAATCAAAGAAACGGAATTAGCTAAGGCCAAGCAAGATTTAGAAAATGAATACTCCAATATTTCTAATGAATTAAACGACGCCTACATAAACGCGGACGATGCTCTAAGAAACTTAACTAATCAATTTTTCCAAAGCTATGACAATTCCAATTTAACTTTCTCTACCGATAACTCTCAATTAGAAATTGACACCGAAAACAAGCGCGCTAGAGCCATTAGCGAAAGTCTTCTTTGGAAAAATGAGATAGCGGATTTAAATTCAAAACCCAATTTAGTCAACGATCACAACGAATTAGAAAGGCTCCTTATTAAGGCAAAAAATCATTTGAGTGTTATTAAAGATTCAACCGACAAAACTGCCGAAGCCGTTGATCGTTCTCTGGGCCTTTCTTCGGCCACCCTCGAAACCTATAAAACCAACGCAAACACAGCGCGAACCAATGTGAATAGCTCTCTCTCTAATATCAACAATCAAGAACAAGCCCTCTCTACCCAAAAAATCACTGTTCAAAAAATTCAAAATGAATTGGATCTAAAAAAAGCCGGTGGCGATCCACAGGAAATCTCAGCCCAAAAAGCCCAAGTAGAATCCGCCGAAGCAAGTGCTAGAAATTTTGAAGCTCAGCTTGGGAAAACCGTTATTCGAGCTCCTTTGAACGGTATTATCACCAAACAAGAAGCCAAAGTTGGCCAAATCGCGAACCCCAATACCACCATCACCTCTATGATTGGAGACTCCAAGTTCGAAATTGAAGCTAGTATTCCCGAAGTGGACGTTGCCAAATTAAAAGTTGGAAATACTGCTCAAGTTACTCTCGATGCCTATGGAGCCGAAATAATTTTCGAAGCCTCTGTCACTAAAATCGATCCAGCGGAAACCGTTATAGATGGAGTTTCCACTTACAAAACCACCCTCCAATTTAAAATCAAAGATGAACGCGTCCGCTCTGGAATGACAGCCAACATCGAAATAGAAACCAATCGAAAAGAAAATATTTTAGCTGTTCCCATTAGAGCACTTGAAATCAAAGATGGTAAAAGCACCGTCAATCTCTTGAATGCGCAGAACAATATTAAACCTGTCGAGGTAAAAACCGGCCTCCGCGGATCAAATAGTCTCATTGAAATTTTAAGTGGCCTCTCCGAAAACGATCGCATTTCCATTTCAGCTAAGTGAAGCCCAGAAAACTAATTAAAAATCCTTCAAAATAAATTTGAAGGATTTTTAATTTAGTCTACTTTGTCGGTCCGGCAGGACTCGAACCTACAACCAGTCGTGTATAAGACGACCGCTCTACCAATTGAGCTACGGACCGGCATCTTAAATTTAATCTACTTTACTAAGCTATCGAACTGTTCCATTGCCTTCTCCGCCTGAGCATTAAAATCATTAATCGCCGAAATCTCTGTATTTATATTTTTTATTAAATCAGCTACCTCTCCTGCTCGAACAAAATTTCCAGAAAATCTGTTCCTTAAAACTTCTAAAAGCTGATCTAGATAATCACTGTAATTTATCAGTCTACTAATAAGCGAAAGGTGGCTCGAAACAGATTCGATCGCCGCCTGCCTCGCGGCCTCCGAACGAACTCCCGAAACTGCCTGCGCCATTTTTTGCAACTCTTCGGACAACTTCACGGCCTGCTCTCTAATCTGTTGGCTCTTCTCGATCGTTTTTTTTACTAAATCCAAAGCCTCGTCAAACTTACCATTCTTATCCAACTCATTAATCTTCTCCAAATCAACCGCCGATTGTTTCGAAGCCCCAACAATCGCTTGAGCAATCAAAGCCCCCTGCATTCTCGATTCAGAAAAAGCTACTGGCGCCCCATTCCCCATTGATCTAGTTAGGGTAAATAGAAGTCCACTAGAAAGTAAAATCCCAATCGAAATCAAAATTGGCTTTTTGTATTTAGTAAAAAATTCCATATTCTCTGGTGAATTCTAATCCAACCACCCCAGACCAGTCAATTAACAGAAATTGAAAACTAGCCAAATTAGTGCTAAATTTAACTCTACAAATCGAAATCAAAGCGGGTATCGTATAACGGTATTATGTCACCCTTCCAAGGTGAAGACACGGGTTCGACTCCCGTTACCCGCTCA
>CAZLXS010000024.1:1474-7799 GCA_964563735.1 uncultured Candidatus Saccharibacteria bacterium | reverse complement strand
CTTCGCCTGATTTTGTGGCGATCGCAATTTCACTTTTTTTAACTCTCCAGTTTGCTTATTTGGAATCATAAACGCTCCATCTTTTTGATATATATCAAAAAGTTCTTTTGTAATTCGCACATCTTCTAAGCAATATTTTTTTAACTCCTCCATCTCTCCATTTTTATAAAGCTCAATTGCTTCGGATCCCTTGCGCGCTTTAGGTGCTCCCAAATTTGCCTCGGCTAATTTACTCAAACTAATCCTTCGGCCAATCGCCATCTCAATCTCATCCAAAAGGTCTACTCTCTCTTTCTGCCACAAATCTATTCCTCTTGTTTCTGGCAATGCCAAAAAATGCGCCTGCAAAACCGGCACATCATAACGATTCATACTAAATCCAACAATTTTTGAGGCGTTATTAAAAAACTCCATCGAATCCGCAATCTGATTCTCGTCAAAACAAAAATATTTATCTTGCGCATAAGAGTAAAGTGCAAAAACCGAAATCTTCAGCGCCTCAAAATTATCCCACCCTACTCCGGGGTCAGTAAAAAAATTTTTAGTCTCTATGTCAAAAACAATTGTATCCATTTAATTCAATATTAAACATCTTCTTACTCGCCTATTTTTAAAAATTATTTATTGGGATTTGATTAGAAATTTCCGCCTGAGGCGGATCCCTGCCTACCGCCTGCCTGCCGGTAGGCAGGGACAGGCAGGCTCCTCCGGAGGAAGAAATTAGGTTAATTAGAAGTTTTTACCCCTACCCCCTAAACCCTATTTGCTAAACCCCTTATTTAAAAAGGAGCCGAAGTGTGTGAGAGTTTCACCCTGGCCCCTAAACTATAACAAACAAGTGTTTGTTAAAAAAAAGTTCATCCTCATCCAATTCCCTCTTGATTCCCTATGCGCATTTGCGCCGTGGTCCATGTCCATCTCCATGGCTAACCTTATTAGCCTCTCTTACCTTTTTCTTGGATTGGGAAATATTCGACTGTAGAAATAAATGGAATTCACCATCTGAAAGCTGGTGCTTACAGAAAGCGCTAATAAGTTTTCCAGAAGAACTGGCACTCAACAATCCCTCAAAAAATCTCTGAGGAATTGCTTCTAGAAACTCATCGGACCATTTATCTTCATCAAAATCTCCCTCGCGCTTAACATACTCGTCAAGTAAAGAACGAATCTGCTTCCGAAATTCTTGTTCGTCAATCTTTCGAGCTCCAAATTGACTCAAAAGCTTAACGAAAAAATCCGCCGGAACAGAAATCTTTCCTGCATTGACTAGTCTTAAAAGCACAGAAAAAGGCGCTTTGTAAAAACATTCTGGCATCTCTTTCACCTCCTCTCTAGTTCTAAAATTTTTGGCGGTTCAAAGAACTACTTTCAGCCTACCCCCATACGAAAATAGAGTCAAATATATAAATTAAATTCTAAAAAATAGAACTAGAAAGATTAACTCTTTATCAAAGTTTCTAGCTCATTTCTCTTTTGCTCTAAAACCTCTCTAGTGTTGGCCTCAATCGTAATTCTCAAAAGTGGCTCGGTGTTCGATGGTCGCGCATTAAACCACCAATCAGAATATTCAACCGTCAGTCCATCAAGTTCATCTTGTGTGCCAGTCTGATAGTTCGCTTTTATTTTCTGAATCAAAACTCCCACATCATCCACTCTAAAGTTCATCTCATCACTCTTAAAATATTTCTGAAATGGCGCAACCATCTCTGAGAGTGGTTTATTAGTTTCCGAAATTAATTGCAACAAAATTAAAAAGGCGATAAATCCAGAATCAGCGTAACCATTATCCCGAAAAGAGTAGTGCGCCGAAATCTCCCCGCCCATTATCCCATTATTCTCTCGCGAAGCTTTGGCCACATTTACAAAACCAACCGCGCTTCGAATCGCTCTCCCTCCCCATTCTTCCACTTTTTCTTTTACAATTTTAGAACACACCACGTTATAAGCAATCCCCGTTCCCGGCTCTCGCTCTAACATCAATTTCGCCAAAAGCAAAAGCGTAATATCCGCTCGAATAAAATTTCCTTTTTCGTCCACGAAAAACAACCTATCTGTATCTCCATCAAAAATTACGCCAAAATCCGCTCCCACCTCCATCACCTTTTGGATAATCGCTACCTGACTCTGTGGCTCAAGTGGATTCGACGGATGATTAGGAAAGTTTCCATCTAATTCAAAAAAAAGAGGAATGATCTCTACTGGTAATCTAGAGGCTAGAATCGGCATCACTTTCCCCGCCATCCCGTTTCCCGCATCTACCACTATTTTAAGTTTCCGAATTTTAGCGATATCTATGAAAGAAAATAAGTGTTCAATGTAAGTAGGCCAAATATCAAAAGAATTTATTCCTCCCCTCTCTTTCTTTTTGTCAAAATCAACCGCATCAACTAATTCTAAAAGATCTTTCCCTCGCACCCACTTCATCCCTCTCTCCACAATCTTCATTCCGTTGTATTCTTTCGGATTGTGCGATGCTGTAACCATCACTCCACCAGCATAATCAAATTTATTCACCGCAAAATAAACCGCATCAATTGGCACAAGTCCAATATCGTGAATCTCTCTCCCGCCATCCACTAAACCATTCACCACTGCCTCAAATATTTGCGGACTAGAAACTCTCATGTCTCTACCCACCACCACGATTCCAAGAGGCAAAGAATTCGCCAAAATTTTCCCGATCGCAAAAGCGGTCTCTTCGTTTAAATCATCAGGATAAACCCCCCTGATATCGTATGGTTTAAAAACTTTTAAATTTATCCGACTCTTGTCCATCTAATAGTTGAATAATGAAAACATTATATCACCCAAATCAGAGCGAAGAAACCAGTTGTCTTTTAAGCTTATTTATACGAAAATAAGTAAGTTAAAGTTTGCTCTATATAATATAGGTAGCAACTTATAGTTAATTTATGTCCAAAAAGAAAAAACGTCAGGAAGAAGAGGAGGAGAAAGACGAGGAGGGCTGGCTTCACTCCGACACCAAAAAAAGCATTTGGGCTGTTATTACCTTTGCCTTCGCCATCCTTTTAATCTTCGCTGGCTTTCACAAGGCCGGACCAGCTGGAGAATTCATCTACAACATTTTTAGCAGTCTCTTCGGTTGGGGTTACTTCATCTTGCCAATCAGTTTGCTCCTCACCACAGGAGCTCTCGTCTTTGCTCACCGCAAAAAATTTATGTGGCTCACTTTCTTGGGAGCCCTGCTTTTCGTTTTATCTTTTCTAGGAATTATCGAAATTTTTCAGTCAGGCCATGGTGGCTGGCTCGGAATGATTTTGGGCTCCCTTAAACACCCCTTCGGCACCGTCGTTGCCACAGTTTTAAATCTTTCCTTTTTTATCATCGCCATCCTCGTCACTTTAAATATTCCTATCCGCCTCAAACTTCCAGAGAAAAAAATAAAACCAATCATAACCGGTGAAGAAGAAAACCCAGAGCCAGAGGAAAACGAAGAAGAATCAGAAAGTTCCGAAACAGAAGATCAAGAATCCGAAGAGAACGCGCCAGAAGATGAAGAAGTGGAAGAGAAAGAAAGCATTATCAAATCTTTTGGCGGAATTCTCCCTACTAAAAAAAGAATTGTCGCTAAAATAAAAAACTACATCCCACCCCCACTTGATCTTTTAAAATCATCAACCGAAAAACCAACTACCGGAGATCTTCGCGCCAATGCCAACATCATCAAACGCACCCTTGAAAGTTTTGGCATCCAAGTAGAAATGGGGGAAATCAATATCGGTCCAAAAGTCACTCGCTACACTCTAAAACCGGCTGAGGGTATCAAACTATCTCGCATCACCGCCTTAAACCAAGACCTCTCTCTCGCCCTTGCCACCCACCCCATCAGAATCGAAGCTCCGATCCCCGGTCGCTCTCTTGTGGGTATCGAGGTTCCCAACAAATCTGCCGCCCTTGTTCGTTTGGGTAGTCTTATCATCTATCCAGAATTCCAAGCTTCTGGCTCTCTAGGTTTTGCTTTAGGTCGCAATGTTAGTGGCGACCCCATCTTCGCCTCTATCGACAAAATGCCCCACCTTCTTGTTGCCGGCGCAACTGGCTCTGGAAAATCTATCACCATTCACTCCATCCTTATCTCTTTGCTCTACAAAAATTCCCCCTCCACTTTAAAAATGATTCTCGTCGATCCAAAACGAGTTGAGCTCTCTTGTTATGATGGCCTCCCCCACTTAGCTGCCCCCGTCATCACTCAAAACAAAAAAGCGGTTGGTGCTCTTCGCTGGGCTATCAGCGAGATGGATCGCCGTTATGAAATCCTCCTTAAAGCTGGCCGGCGTGATATTAAGGGCTATAACGAAACTGATCCGGAAGAACCGATGCCCTATCTTTTAATTGTTGTTGATGAATTAGCTGATCTAATGACCTCTTATGGTCGCGATGTCGAGGGTTACATCGTTCGCTTGGCTCAAATGGCTAGAGCCACCGGTATCCACCTTATCCTCTCGACTCAAAGACCTTCAGTTGAAGTCATCACCGGCCTCATTAAGGCTAATATTACGAGTCGCATCGCTCTTCAAGTGGCGAGCCAAATCGATTCCCGCACTATCCTTGATACGTCAGGCGCCGAAAAACTTTTGGGCGGCGGAGATCTGCTTTTCGTCTCTGCTGAACTTTCTAAACCAAAACGCATTCAAGGCGCTTACTTAACCGAAGACGAAATGAATAAGGTTATAAACTTTATTAAAGAAAATAACGAACCAGAAATCACCGAGGAAGAAATTATCGGAGAAGCCGGAGAAACCGCCTCCCCATCTTCCACCAACGTCCTCGCCAATTTTGATGCCGAACCAGAAGAAGGTGACGAGATGTACGACGAAGCCGTCGAGATGGTTCGTGAAAGTGGCAAAGCCTCTGCCTCCTACCTTCAACGTCGCCTCAAAGTTGGTTATGCTCGGGCAGCTCGCCTTCTAGACTTAATGGAAAACAACGGCCTCATTGGTCCGGGCGATGGAGCCAAGGCTCGCGAAATTTATTTAGAAAAAGTAAACGACGATTTCAAGCAACCAGAAGAACCCTAGCTGCTCTAGCCAATCGCGCTAAAAGAGGTTATTTTATTAGTGCTTTGTTTAAGCCCAAATTATGGATTTTCAAACTTTCTTCACCCAAAAATTAAAAGAACAGGGTCTTACCCTGAAAAAAGTTTCCGAACTAACCGGCATCACTTTAAAACATCTAGAAAATCTTAATTGTGGTAACTGGACCGACCTTCCAGCCGCCCCCTATCTGCGCGGTTATTTTTTAAAACTTGGTGAAGCTCTGGAATTCGACGGCGAAGAAGCTTGGAATTATTTTCGCCGCGAAGTCGAAGTCAGCACCTCCGGCTCCGAAGATACTCTTCCAAAAAATCGTTTTCTAAAACGTTCTTCCACCAGAAAGATTGTTCTCATCGCTGGCGCCGCCGTCATCCTTATTATTCTCCTCTCTAGAATTCCCCAAATTCTTGGTAGACCAGACTTAACTTTAGTCTACCCAACCGCCGACCTCACCACTTCCAATACTAAAGAGATCATTATCTCTGGCGAAATTAAGGGCGGCGATAAGGTCTTGGTTAATGGCGATGAAGTTGTAATTAGCGAAACCGGAACTTGGCAACAAAAAATTAATTTAGATCCGGGATTAAATTCCGTGGAAATTATTGGCGAAAAATTCTTAGGCCAAGAAATTAAAATTATTAAGCAAGTTGTTTACGAAGAGCCCCCTAATACGGGAACCAAAAACGAAACCAGCACTTCAACAGAAGATACAAATTCCGAGGGAGAATAATAAATCGATATCCTCCTTCGCTCTATTTACCTAGTAGGTAAGTAGAGCTACAGAGGATTATTTTTATCAAGCCCATTCTTTCAATGAAGCTTGGTAAAAATAAAAAATCGGAGTCGCGCGTGAAGACATAGCTCGCGCGACTCCGATAAAACGTTCGCATAACCAAAGCAGAAGTGTGTGAACTTGTTATCTTGTGGGGAAACAACAATCACAAGATTACAAGTTCACACGTTAACCAGAAAACCAAATCGGCTTCCAGAAAAGTTCTACGGCTCGTCAGGGTAGAGAATCTCTTCCATCTCAGCCCCCATTACCGGGCTCAAGGCACCTCTTCGCTCTGTATGGACTGGCTCCATCTTTACCAAAGAGTCTCCTTGGCTCTGTGGGGTCAAGAATCTTCTTCATTTCAACCCCTTAATCATATTTACCTCCACCTAATTCATCCAGAGAATTAGCACTACCAATATTTCTGCGTCTCAAGCCAAAGTGTTAAATTGAGAGACTCAAAAACAAAACGTGCATCCGTCTACTACCTCCTTTC
>CAZLXS010000024.1:0-1374 GCA_964563735.1 uncultured Candidatus Saccharibacteria bacterium | reverse complement strand
CACTTACAACTATTCTAGAATAATTCATCTACAACACTCGCCTCATCTAGAACATTTACAACATCTAACATCAAACATTAATAATCTGTATATTCGTATCTATTTGTATTCCTGTAGCGAATTTTGCTAAAATTGACCCATGCCTAAGAAACCAACCAAAGAACCAAAAAATAAAGAAAATGCCGAGTTAGAAGATCTCCTCTCTTCGCTCCGCGAAAAATATGGCGATGGTGCCATTATGAAGCTGGGCGATGCTCAAAAAGTTGATGTTGCCGTTATCCCGACCGGCTCTTTTTCACTCGATATTGCACTTGGTGTTGGTGGATTGCCTCGTGGTCGCATCGTTGAAATCTTTGGTCCAGAAGGCAGCGGTAAAACTACTCTCGCTCTAAACGTCATCGCTCAAGCTCAAAAGCAAGGTGGTAAAGCCGCCTTTATTGATGCCGAACACGCTCTCGATCCGGAATACGCCGCCAGACTCGGCGTTAAAATTAACGATCTCTTAATCTCTCAACCAGACAACGGCGAAGAAGCTTTAAATATTTTAGACTCGCTAGTCCGCTCTGGTATGATCTCGGTGATCGTAGTTGATTCCGTTGCCGCCCTCACTCCCAAAGCCGAAATCGAGGGCGAGATGGGCGCTCAATTTATCGGTCTTCAGGCTCGCATGATGTCCCAAGCTCTTCGCAAGTTAACTGCCATCAGCGCCAAATCAAACACCCTTATTATTTTCATCAACCAAATCCGCATGCAAATCGGCGTAATGTTTGGTAACCCAGAAACCACTCCGGGTGGCCGCGCTCTAAAATTTTATTCCTCAGTTCGTATCGATGTTCGCAGGATCGCTCAAGTTAAAAAAGGTGAAGATATTATTGGTAGTCGCACCAAAGCTAAAGTGGTTAAAAACAAAGTCGCCGCTCCATTCAAAGTGGCGGAGTTCGACATTATGTATGGCGTGGGGATCTCCTACGAAGCCGATGTTCTAAACGCCGCCATCAAACACGGCGTCGTCAAAAAAGCTGGAGCTAGTTATAGTTTTGGCGAAGAAAAATTGGGCACTGGCTTTGATAACATCCGCGAGAAACTCAAAAACGACAAAAAATTATTAAAAGAAATTGAAAAAGTAGTAGAAAAATCTATCAAAGAAAAAACCGACGTCCTCACCCACAACGCCCCAGAAGACAAGCCCTCCGAACAGGAAGAATAAAAACCTCGTTTTAGAATAATTAGGCTAACTTGCCCCGAATTACATTGAGGGATTAGAAATTTCCGCCTAAGGCGGATCCCTGCCTACCGGACAGGCAGGCTCCTCTGGAGGAAGATATTATAAATTCCGGAAACTAAAGTTTCCGGATAGCTTCTCTCAATCCTTCC
>CAZLXS010000023.1:4419-8117 GCA_964563735.1 uncultured Candidatus Saccharibacteria bacterium | reverse complement strand
AAATAAATAATCCCCGATGGTTTTTGACCCCGGGGATTCGTCTATTTGATTTTTTAGAAAGAATATATTATCTTCAGTGTTGCGCTTTACGCTTAACAGCGTATTGCTTTTCGATCTCCGGTTGTCTTACTATAATCAAGACCGCCGGAGATTTTTTTGACTTTGATTGATGATGCTATATAATTTTTACTGAGGAGAGTGGCAGCTTGTCTGTTTAACTCTGTTCAAGCCAAGAGGCTTCGCTTCCCCTAATAGGTGACCGATGCTTCACCACGAATCCGGAGGTTTCTGCTCCTATGAGCCTCCGGATATTTTTTTGACTTTTTTGTTGGTGTTATGGTATGGTCGAGTTAGATACTTTTCTAGATCCCCCTGTTACTCGGTGTTTTTTCCGGGCACCGAGGATTTTTTTCAGATCCCCTCGCAGATTTCAAATATAATATGAAGTTTGCGGGGGTTTTATTTTAATTGATTCTTGAAGGCTTTAATAACTGGATCTAGGTTACCTTCCATAACGTCTTCAATACGACTCCATTTTTTGCCGATGCGGTGATCGGTAATGCGATCTTGAGGAAAATTGTAGGTGCGGATTTTTTCGGAGCGATCAGCGGATCCAACTTGTTCTCTCCTCGAGCTGTCAATATCGCCAAACTCTTTTTGTTTTTGGATTTCGTAGAGTTTTGCGCGTAAGACATCCATGGCTTTTTCTCGATTGGCGTGTTGGGATCTTTCTTCTCTACAAGAAATTACAATGCCAGTTGGTTTGTGGAGAATGCGGACGGCAGTTTCTACTTTGTTCACATTTTGCCCACCGGGCCCTCCGGCGCGAGAGAAGGTGGCTTCTATATCGCTATCTTTAATTTGGACCTCCTTGGCTTCTACAAGCGGAAGAATGGCGACAGAGGCGGTGGAGGTGTGTACGCGGCCAGATTTTTCGGTTTTAGGAACTCTTTGAACCCGATGGACGCCGGATTCTTGTTTTAAATCTTCGTAAATATTTTCACCACCCATTTCGGCAACGAAACTTTTATATCCTTCGAGAGAGGTTTGGCTGTAATCAAGAGTGCTCCACTTCCAATTTCTTTTTTGGGCGTAGCGTTGATACATCCTCACTAAATCACCAGCAAAAATAGCGGCTTCATCGCCACCGGTGCCAGCTCTGATTTCTAGAATGATTTTATTCATGATTATGAATTTGGGGATATTTGGTTGAGCAATTTTGGTTATCATAGTATCATAAGGGATATGAATAATCCACCGCTTATTTTGATTGTTGATGACGAAGAGAACTTCAGGGACATCTTTTCTTCCGAGTTAAAAGCTGTAGGATACAGCGTTGAAACGGCTCAGAATGGAGAAGAAGGTTTTAATTTAGCGAAGAGTTCAAAGCCGGATTTAATTTTAATGGACATGGAGATGCCGGTTTTAAATGGAGCAGGGGCGGTGATGAAGTTAAAAAGTGATCCAGAAACGGCTCAGATTAAAGTTATTTTTTTGACGAATTATGGAGATCCTCGGCGAGAAGTGAAGGATGCGGATGTGCATTTTTCTCGAGAGATTGGAGCCGTGGATTATTTAAGAAAAACCGACGATATGGAGGAAATTATTGCTCGAATAAAGTCGAGAGTTCAGGTATAATTGAAAAGTATGAGAGATGTTCCACTTCTTTTAGTTGTAGACGATGATGCGAATTTTCGAGAGATTTTCTCGATGAAGCTGAAGGCGGCTGGGTTTGTGGTGGAAGTTGCAAAAAACGAGGCCGAAGCCTTAGTAAAATCCAAGGAGTTAATGCCGGACTTAACTTTGATGGACATCTATATGCCACCGGGGCCTAGTGGAACCGATGTGGCGCTTAATATTAAACAGCATCCAGAAACCAAAGATTTAAAAATTGCTTTTTTAACTAATCTAAAAGAGCCGTGGCCAGCTTTGTCGGGTGATCATCAGGGCATTAGTCGAGAGTTGGGGATGGAGGACTTTTTAGAGAAAACCGAAGACTTAGATACGATAGTCCAAAAAGTGAAAGATATTTTGAGTCGGGGGAAGACGGATTCGACTAATTCGCCACAGGTGGACATTGCCAGCGTTCCTCCTGTAGCGTCAGATACAGCTACTCCAGCGCCTAGTAATACTTCGCTTACTGATAATTCAACCCCTCCTGTTCCGCCAACTCCACCTACTGTGGATTCGACAGGCTCACCACAAATTTTAAGTTAAACACTTAAAATTTGCTTTTATTAGCTTTTTCTGTATAATCCTTTCAAATGATTGCGCTTAAATTACAACGAATTGGAAGGCGGGGACAGCCCAGCTATCGTTTTGTGGTCGCTAATAAAAGATCAAAATTAGGTGGTCCGCCCATTGAGGATTTGGGATCTTATAATCCTTTTTCTAAAAAAAGCACCGTAAAGTCAGAAAGAGTGAGTTATTGGTTAAAACAAGGAGCTCAACCAACGGTGACGGTTTTTAATTTGCTAATTAAAGCGGGGGTGGTGCAAGGTAAACCAATTTCCCCAAAAATGAAGAAGCCAGTTTCAAAGCAATCCCATGTGGTGGAGGGTAAGTCAGAGGATCCAGTGGTAGTAGATTCTGCTCCTGCAGAAGTGGCTCCGGCGGAAGTTGTAGCCGAATAACATTGATATTTTTGTTGTATTTAGCATAATTTAAAAATAATTAATTCCGGATTTTGAAAGGTCGAAAAGAAATATTCATGAACACTGTTTTAGTATGACACCAATGTCTGATAAGGATTTTTTGGAATTTCTCGTAAAAGCGCTTGTTGATCATCCGGATGATGTGAAGGTTGATCGAAAGGTTGACGAGATGGGAGTGCTTCTCTCGCTCAGAGTCAATCCGCTTGATATGGGACAGGTTGTTGGCCGACAAGGTGCGACAGCAAAATCAATTAGATCTTTGCTTAGGATCGTCGGAATCAAGAACAATGCTCGGGTTAACCTCAAGATTGAGGAACCAGAAGGTGGATCAAGACCGCCTCGCCCAATGGGAGATCGTCCGATGGGCGACCGAGGAGGAGACTTCTAGATTTAATTTTAAAATTGCAAAAATCCCGTCGAGCTTAGCTCGATGGGATTTTTGTTTAGAGATTTACATTTTTAATTTTTTAAATTACAATATTCCTCGATGCTTTCTTATACCGACTTAAGAAAAGGAGTAATCTTTGTTTTTAACGGCGAACCCTACGAGGTGGTGGAGTCGCATTTTTTGCGTATGCAACAGCGGAAGGCGGTGGTGCAGACCAAAATTAAGAACCTGATGACAGGGAAGATTTTGGACCGTAATTTTCAACCTAGTGATAATTTTGAAGAAGCGGAGATAGAAAAAAAGGAGGCAGTTTTTATTTATAAAAATAAAGGGGAGTACTGGTTTCACGAGGTGGGTAATCCGAAAGCTAGGTTTTCTTTACCGGAGGATGCGGTGGGCGAGGCCGGAAATTTTTTGAAAGATAATACGCAGATCACCACTTTTTATTTTGATGGAAAAGTAATTCAGGTAAAGTTGCCAATTAAGATGGACTTGAAGGTGGTAGAAGCTCCACCAGCGCTTAAAGGCAATACGGCCCAAGGTGGAACAAAGGTAGTAGTTTTAGAGACTGGAGCGAAGATTTCGGTGCCACTTTTTGTGAACGAAGGAGATGTGGTGAAGGTGAATACAGAAACCGGAGAATACGTGGAGAGAAT
>CAZLXS010000023.1:0-4319 GCA_964563735.1 uncultured Candidatus Saccharibacteria bacterium | reverse complement strand
TGGGTTTCTTGGCGTTTTAAGACTAGAGACGGATAGAGATTGATGAGAGTTAGGAAGAGCGCTAGGCAAATTGGGCCAGCAAGAAGACCGATGGGGCCAAAGAGTCCGATACCGCCTAGGATGGATAGAAGAATTAAGAAGGGGTGAATTTGAATTTTCTTCTCGATGATTTTTGGACCGATAAAGTTATCAATGAGGCCAACAGCGATCATGCCCCAAGCTAAGAGCCCAATACCGTTGCCAACATCTTTAAAGACGAATAAGTAGGCGATGGCTGGAACTAAGATAACTGAGGTGCCTACAATAGGGATGAGGGCGGCAATGGCGGTAATGAAGCCCCAGAAGATGGAGTTGGGAACGCCAAAGATCGTAAAACCGATACCAGCTAAGGTGCCCTGAATAACGGCTACCACTAGATTGCCACGAATAACAGAGACAACGGTGCTTCTTAGGCGAGAAAAGATGATCTCGTTGTGCTCGTCGGAGAGTGGGATAACTCTAAAGAGGTATTTTTTGAGGCGATTGCCATCCTTCAAGAAGTAATAGAGACCAATAAGACTAAGGAGGAAGCTGGTTGCAATATGGGTTAAACCAGAGAAGATGGGACCAATGTTTTGACCCACCCATTTAAACGAAGAGTTGATGGTTCCTACTAGATTTAAATCAATATAGCCTTTGGGAATAATTTTTTGGATTTTGGATTCTATGATGACTTCGGCTTTGGCGAGAGCATTAGCATTAATGTTCTTGGTGGTGATTACGCCATATAAATTCTGAGCTTGGTTAAAAACTTCTATGCCAATAAAGGTGAGAGGAACAAGAACGACGAGAAGCATAAGAAAGATGGTCAGGAGAGCGGCCAAGGAGCGTGGTTTGTGAATTATTTTTAGAATAAATCTAAAGAGGGGTTCGCAAATAATCGAGAGGGTGATGGCTAGAACTAAAACAGTGAAGAAGGGGAGGAAGAGAAATAAAAAGAGAACCAGTGCGGCAATAGTAAGAGTGGAGAAGAAGTAGATTTCTAATTTTTTTGGATCCATAAGATTTTTTTGACAGATGTATTATTTTAATTTGTAATTTATTTAAAACAAAAAGTCAATTTTCTAAATTAGAACATGGTCGGGAGTTTAATTTTGGCGCGTATTTTCAATGAATTTTCTCTTTAAAAATTTATCCCCAAGTTATCCTGTTTTTAGATTTGTGAATCACTGAATACAGTATAACATTATTGGGTATTAATTTTTTTAGTTTTTGACTGGTTTTCTAAAAATTTAAAATATTTACTTTTCAAGGAAATGAAATTTAGGGATTCATCTTTCCATCTTCGAAAAGATCCAAATGTATTGGTGACAGGGGTTTTGCCGTCTTTCGGTTTTAGGGCTGGAAGGCGGTTTTTTAATTCTGATTTTTTTACTCAATTTAAAAAGGTCGAGAGTAGATAGAAAATGAAAATATAAAAGATTAAAAATAAAAATGTAATCCTTCGACACTCTAAAAGGAGTGCGTCAGGATAATTCAATTTCTGATTTATAAAGAATTACGTTTTTGAGAATTAAATTAGAAATCTAAATCAAATGAAAAAAATATTATTAGGACTTGGCGCAATTGCCGCAGTATTGGTAGTAATGCCAATGTTTGCAGCTTTTGAAGCCCATGTAGTCAATGTGACTGCAACAATTGAGAATGCATTAACTGTTCCTACGGAACACATTAGTTTTGGAACGGTGTTCCCACAAGAACATCTAGACAGGCCACTGGAGGTAAAATTATCAACCTCTTTTATCGCTGAAAATAGGGTAGATGATGTTGATTATTTTATTCGACAGAAGCCAAAGTGTGGAATTACTACTTTGGACGGAAGAACTTTGGTGGAGGGAAGCACGAAAACTGGGCACATTGTAGTTAATTTGGCTACAACTGATGACTTAACCGATTATACGATTGATTGTGGAACTAGGCCGGAAGTGCCGAACTTTGTTTTTAGCGAACAAACTCATAAGTATGGAGTTTTGCCGATGCTCTGCCCTTATATCTCGAAACATCCAGATGGATCACCAGTAAATGATGGAAGCTTGAACTCTTTCCACCAGCCATTCGAGGTGATCAATAACGGAATTAACTGGAACGATACGGTGGGTCATTTGGCTAAATCGCAACAGGATACCGTTGATAACTGGACCATTGATTTGGCCGTACCATGTTTTGGTGGTCAGTGCGCGCAGGATTGGCTTAGCTTCGTAAGGAGAATTTCTGGTAATGCAGAAATGACTCAACAAGAAGCTGATCAATACACTCAACCAACCGAGAATGAACACAAAGTTTTTGGTTGTGATTTGTGGGTGGAGGTTGGAGGGATTAGCCTTCCTGGTCTTGGATGTAAAGGCAAGATTGATTTGATGTTGGTAGTGGATCGATCGGGTAGTATTGGAGACACGAATATGGCGAGTGTAAGAACCGCGCTTAATTCTTTTGTGGATGCCTTGATGCTTTCGCAAGATGGATCGAATGCTGGGCAATCTAGCTTCGCTACAGTGGGAACTTTGGATCAGGTTTTAACTGATAATCCAACTTTAGTGAAAAACGCTGTTGATGCACTCCTCTCTGGCGGTTCGACTAACTTAACCGATGGAATTAATTTGGCGCAAGCCGAATTACAGAGTTCTCGGGATCGTTTGGATGCGCCAAACTTTATGATTGTGGTGACTGACGGTGTGCCGAATATTGGAAACAATCCAACAGCAGAAGCGGCCGCTGCGGCTGCAGTAGCCCGAGGCGCTGGAACCGAGATTTATGTGGTTGGTGTTGGAGATGGTGTGAATGCAGATTATTTGCGAGACCAGATTGCGAGTCCACTCGGAGCAGATCACTACTTTGCTGGCGATTTTAGCACGCTTCAAACAACGATGGTTGATATTGTAAGTTGCGAGAGCTCTTCGTAAATTGTGATCAAATTTTTCCTCTTTAATAAAAATAAGGAGGAAAAAATTTGGTCGTAATATTTTACGATCAAAAACGTTCTTTAACTTAGCAGTTCTAAACTGCAAGGTTTACTCTAAAGGTCGAGCGCTCCTTAGAAAGGAGCAAATAATTAAAAAAATAAACGAAGTAATAGAAATTAAAGGTAATCCTTCGACACTTCGAGTAAGTGCATTAGGATGATTTAATTCTTTATTTCTAAAATACATAAACGAAAATTAAATCAAATGAAAAAAATATTATTAGGACTTGGCGCAATTGCCGCAGTATTGGTAGTAATGCCAATGTTTGCAGCTTTTGAAGCCCATGTAGTCAATGTGACTGCAACAATTGAGAATGCTTTGTCGGTGCCAATAGAAGAGATTAAATTTGGAACTGTGTTCCCACAAGAACACCTAAATAAACCATTAGACATTTCTCTTTCCTCATCTTTTATGACGGAAAACAGAGTGGATGATGTTGAATACTTTATTCGTCAGAAACCAAAGTGTGCATGGTCTTGGCAGGTTGGGACGGTGTGGAGTATTGATGAAACTTCAACTGCTACTGGTCACGTGATTCCAAAATTTGATGACCCTCAGACAACTGATGTGGATGAGAGCGTTGGGGGAACTGCTTATACGGTGGATTGTGGAAGCCCAGTCAAACCAGATGGTATCCCAGCGAATGCTACTTGGGGTCAGTTGCCTTCGCTTTGTCCTTATATCTCAAAACACCCAGATACTGATGTGTTGAATGATGAAGGTTTAAACTCTTTCCATCAACCATTTTCGGTTGCAAATAGCGTAGTTAGTTGGACTGATGCTGATGGACGTTTAGCAAAATCAGAAAATGATACCGTTGATAACTGGACCATTGATTTGGCCGTACCATGTTTTGGTGGTCAGTGCGCGCAGGATTGGCTTAGCTTCGTAAGGAGAATTTCTGGTAATGCAGAAATGACTCAACAAGAAGCTGATCAATACACTCAACCAACCGAGAATGAACACAAAGTTTTTGGTTGTGATTTGTGGGTGGAGGTGAGTGGTGTTTCTAATGCTCCAGTTACGACATCTACAGAACAATAAGATCCTAGTAGTTTAGAATACGCTTGAGGAGATAATAGAAAAAATAAATGAACTTAGATTCATTTAAACGAAATGAATCTAAGTGATTTTAAGAAAACTATTAGTGAAAATAAATTCTTAGAGATCTAGTAAGCAAAGGAACTTAGATTTATTTATTCTAGATAAATCTAAGTGATTTAATCCTTTACTAATAGAAAATACGTTAAAGAAGATTAAATCAAATGAAAAAAATATTATTAGGACTTGGCGCAATTGCCGCAGTATTGGTAGTAATGC
>CAZLXS010000022.1:7263-8522 GCA_964563735.1 uncultured Candidatus Saccharibacteria bacterium | reverse complement strand
TTCTGCTCAATCTTCGTAATAATCTCTGCCTCAAATTTATCCGATCGCTGATACTTCATCTCTCGCACTCCCAAATCTTTTTTCATTAATTTTTCATTTTTCAAAACCACAGCCTGCAACTCTTTTGGCAATTCCATCATTAAAGCAATCTCGTCTTTCGGCGAAAAATTAGCTGCCGCTCGCAAATCTTGCACCATCCGCATAATCTCTCGAATCAATCCCTCTTCTCGTAATTCTGTAGTTATATTTATATCCAGTTCAACTTCTCCTTCTATCGCTTGATCAAAAATAATTGTTTTTACATTCACCTCGTCCTTCAAAATTTCTAAAATTTCTTTACTTCCAATCTCCAATTTAGAATTTTTTATTTTCAAACTAGCCAAAGGTTGTCGAACTTTAATCTGACTCTCCGTCCTCTTCGCCAAACCCAAACTCGCCAACCTCCGCACTTCCTCCATCGCTTCCAATAATCTTGATTTTTGCCTGCCCACCGAAGTTTTAACGGAGGCGGGAATTTTAGATGCTGACTTTCTTTCCGGCCACTCTTCTAAATGCACCGACTCTTCTTTCTTTCCAATTTTCTCATAAAGCGCTTCAGCAAAAAATGGAATAAACGGGGCAATCAATCCAGAAACATCACGGAGTACCCAGCCCAAAGTCTGCGAAGCAAAAAATAAATCTTCCTCGCTGGTTGGTTTTTGGAATCTTCTTCTCGATCTACGGATATACCACCTAGAAAGATCGTCCACTAATCCCTCAATCTGGAGCGCAGCTTCTCTAATTTCGTATCGATCAAGATGCTCTGTGGCTAAAGAAGTAGTTTCTTTTAGTCTCTCTAAAATCCACTGATCCAAAACATTTTGAGATGACCCACCTTTCGCGTCCAAAGCTTTTTTATTCGCATAAGTTGCGTAAAAAGTCGCCGAATTCCACAGAATCATATGAAACTTTCTAAACGACTTAACAATTTCTAATTCATCAAAGTTCTTCGGCTCACCGGGAGGAGTAGCGGTAAAAAAATACCATCGCACCGCATCCACTCCATGCTTATTCATCATCTCCCACGGATCCACAATATTGCCCTTCGATTTAGACATCTTCTGCCCATGCTTATCATTAATTAAACCCAAACAAACTACATTCCTATACGGAGTGGATTTACCCAAAAGCGTCGCCACCGAAAGCAAGGTATAAAACCACCCCCTTGTCTGATCCATTGCTTCGGAAATATAATCCGCCGGATAATTATTAGGGTTTAG
>CAZLXS010000022.1:2559-7163 GCA_964563735.1 uncultured Candidatus Saccharibacteria bacterium | reverse complement strand
TTAGGGTTTAGAGCTTTATCAAATGGATAATGATCTTGCGCCAATGGCATCGCCCCAGAATCAAACCAAACATCAGCAATCTCTTTTACTCGTTTCATCGGTTGTTTACATTTTTTACAATCAAAAACAATCGAATCCACGTACGGCTTATGCAAATTTATCTCTCCGGTCTCGTCCTTCGGTAAGATTCTTAAAACCTGCTTCCGTGCATCTCCAGTTTGAATAAAAGTTCTCTCTCGCTTCTCCATCTCCTCTATTGCCTCTTTCTCTGTCCACCCCTCCATCGCCTGCGTCAATATCCAAATAGACCACTCATGACTAATGATTAATATGTTCTTTCCTCTATATTTTTTTTCTGTCTCTTCCACAAAATCATTCAATCTAGCTCTTAAATCTCTGAGTGATTCTCCGCCTTCCGGTTTATTTGCAAAAGAATCAGCGTACGTCGGAAATCTTTTTGCATATTCACTTCCCGGTTTCCCAGAAAATTCCGCCACCTGCAATTCTCGAAGTCTTTTATCAAAGTTAACTTTTTTTATCCCCAAAGTTTTTGCCACAATCGCTGAAGTTTCTTTGGTTCTTAAAATATCAGAAGAAAAAATCATCTGGATCTTTTCCTTTTTCAATTTTTTCGCCGTTGCTAAAACCTGCTTCTTCCCTAAATCGGTTAAATGCATATTCTGATTTCCCGAATCCCAAATCTTTAAAATCTGCGTCTCCGCCTGTCCATGCCTCATCACTATATAATTATTTTTCGACTTCCCAGTTCGCAAAGCTAATTCTTTTATTCCTCCAATCGTCTCAAATTTATCGCACTTCTTGCACTCCCAAACCGGAAGTGGTGTTCCCCAATACCTCTCTCTCGAAAAATTCCAATCCCGCATATCCTTGAGCCACTCTCCAAATCTTCCATCTCTTATATGCTTTGGTTGCCAATTAATTTTCTGATTTTCTTTAATCATTAAATCACGCACCTTCGTTGTCGCCACAAACCAAGAATCCCGCGCATAATAAAGAAGTGCTGTCTTGCACCTCCAGCAAAAAGGATACTCGTGCGTATAGGGCTCTACTCTAAAAAGAAAGTTATTCTTTGTTAAATATGCGAAAATCTTCTCTTCTGTCTCCTTGTTTTTTACCAACAATCCAAAAAACCCACTCACTTCTTTTACAAATCTTCCATCCTCTCCCACTGTATGAAATTCCGGTAAACCATTTTTCTTTCCTAATTCATAATCATCCACGCCATACATCACCGCAGTGTGCACTACTCCAGTTCCATCTGTAGTCGTCACAAAATCAGCCGAATAAACTTTATGCGATTTTTTAGTCTCCAGTTTTTTAACCCTAAAAAGTGGCTCATACGAAAGTCCAACCAGCTCGCCTCCATTCACTTCTTTGATCTCGTGAATCTTCTGGTCTTTTAAAACATTTAAAACCAAATTAGAAGCCAACACGTAGGTTTCTTCGTTCTCTAAATTTTTTAAAATTTTATATTTTATTTTTCCACCCACCGCCAAAGCCACATTCCCCGGCAAAGTCCACGGTGTTGTCGTCCAAGACAAAATAAAAGTTTTATTATTAGTCGTAAAATCTTTTCCAATCTTTTGTCCCAATTTTAATTTAAATTTTATGTACGCCGAATTATCCGTCACCTCGCTATACCCTTGGGCCAACTCGTGTGAAGAGAGCGCTGTTCCACACCGAGTGCACCACGGCACCACCTTATGGCTCTTGTAGAGCAGTTTCTTCTTCGCAAACTCTGCGATCACCCACCATAAAGTTTCAACGTAGCTCGTCTCGTAAGTCACATAAGCGTTCTTCAAATCCAACCAAAAGCCCATCCGCTCAGTTAACCTCTCCCACTCTTCCCTGTATTGCCAAACCGACTCCCGACAAGCTGCATTAAATTTACCTACGCCATATTTTTCAATCTCTCGCTTTGATTTAAGTCCCAATTTCTTCTCCACCTCAATTTCTACTGGCAAACCATGCGTGTCCCAGCCACCTCGCCTCGGTACAAAAAAACCCTGCATCGTCTTGTAACGCAAGATAATATCTTTAAATGATCGAGCCAAAAGATGGTGAATCCCCGGCCGGCCATTCGCCGTCGGCGGTCCCTCGTAAAAAACAAATTTTTTCTTACCCTTTCTATTTTGAACGCTTTTCTCAAAAATATGATTATGCTTCCAAAATTTCAGAACTTCTTCTTCTGTCCTTGGTAATTGAAATCCTTCTTCTTGATTACTCATACAATCATCATTGAAACATAAGAAGGGCCTCTAATTCAACTATTCAATGAGATTTAAAAAGGATAAAATTACCTAGCAGAGCATCGTACGAAACCTTTAGGTAGCTCCCCGCTATCTAAATAATTTCCCATCAATACGATCGCTCTGCTTTTTTAATTCTTTTTTTAAAAAAAGAATTAACCCTTCGTAGCTATCTAAGCGAAGTAGGGTATTTAACTAATCCTTCGTAGCCTTGGCGAAGAAGGGTATTCTCTATTGAAAATTTCCGCCAGAGGCGGATCCCTGCCTACCGGACAGGCAGGCTCCTTCGTAGGAAGAAATTCTCTATCTATATCTTCCCCAGCACCTTAATCCCCAAAAGCCCCAATCCATTTTTTAAAACCTCCCCAGCAAAACTAAGCAACGCCAATCTAGCCTGTCTCTTCTTTTTATCCTCTTCTTTTAAAACTGGCACTCTCTCATAAAATCGATTGATCAAGGAAGCTAGATCATATAAATATTGGGCCAATCCACTCGTCACTAAATTCTTCGAAGCCATCAAGACTACATCCGGAAATTCCAAAATCTTTCTGGCGATATCTAATTCATCTTCCAATTCCAATAATCCAAAATCAGCCACTCTCGGCGCTTTTTCCTTTTTTAAAATTCCCGAGATCCTCGCGTAAGAATATTGTAAATAAGGTGCGCTCTGCCCAGAAAAATCAAGCATTCTTTTCCAATCAAAAACTATATTGGAATTACGATTCTCTTTTAGATCATTATATTTCAAGGCCCCCAATGCCACGACCGATGCTATCTCCTCTTTTTCTGACTCTTTTAGGTGTGGGTTTTTCTCACCCACCACTTCTAAAGCTAAATTTTTTAATTTTGTGATGAGTTCATCAAGCGGAATAAGCTTCCCCTCTCTGGTTGCGAACTTGCTTCCAGTTTCATCCAACAAGCCACCAAACTTCACATGCATCGCCTCAAAATTTTTCCAATCTAAAACTTTAGCCACTGCAAAAAGTTGCTCAAAATGAAGAGCTTGCTCATTTCCTACTACATAAAAAATCTTTTTTGCCTTAAATTTATCCAACCTATATCTAAGAAGCAACAAGTCTCGTGTTAAATACAAACTAGCTCCATCTTTTTTCTGCACCAAAGCCGGCGGCAAATTAAATTGATCCAGAAAAAAAACTAGTGACCCCTCGCTCTCCCTAATCACTCCATCATCAAAAAGTTTTTTAATGAATGGCTGTAATTTTTTTTCAAAATCACTCTCTCCAACTTGCTGATCAAATTTAATTCCAAGTAGCTTGTAAGTTTTATTAAATTCTCTAAGCGACTCCCTCTTAAACCACTCCCACAACTTCCTATTCTCCTTGTCGCCCTCTTCCAACTTTTTAAATTCTGCCTGCCCCAACCCATCAAAACCAGCATCCTTCTTAGCCTCATCATGAAATCTAATATAGAGCTCCAAGAGAGTCTTAATTGGATCTTTCTCCACCTCCACTTTGTTCCCCCATTTTTTATACGCCGCGATTAACTTTCCAAACTGCGTTCCCCAATCACCCAAATAATTCCACCGAATCACCTTGTATCCTAAAAATTGGTGGACGTTCGCAATCGCATCTCCAATAATCGTAGATCGAATATGCCCCACATGCATCGGCTTGGCAATATTAGGCGACGAGTACTCCACTATCACTGTTTGTTTTTTCCCTACACCACTTTTTCCAAAATTATTTTTATTCTTGTACCCAATCAAAACCTGCTTGGCCAAAAAACCATTAGTTACCCAAAAATTTATAAACCCGGGCTCCTTCGCCTCAATTTTCAAAAACACATCCGGATTCCCCATTCTAATTTCTTCCGCCAACTTGCGCGCCAAATCCATTGGATTCTTTTTCAATTCTTTCGCCAACTTTAAAGCCAAGTTGGTCGAATAGTGCCCAAAGTTTTTTTCGTTAGGAACCGAAACCTCCACTCCATCTTTAATCCGAAGCGCTTCCTTTATTCTTAAAGCAATATTTTCTGTGGTAGTCATTTTTGCAATCTTAATATAAAAGCAATACAATAAAATCTGCACTTCATGAAAGCCGGTCTAAGCGGAGGTGTGCCTTTACTTCCATATCCGCAATAAGTTCACTTCAGCCACCTCCGCTTATATTATCTCGCCTCATGACCAAAGGCAAAACACCAAACGACGGACCAAGGTCAAAAGCTGTGTCTCGGAACGTATTCCTACTACTCCCCCTCACATCTTCTAAACCAGACCCGTCGTTTTTTTTCGCCCACATATTTATCCAACTCGTCCAACCTTCAATATATAACTATATAATTTTTTAGAATAATTAGTCGTTCGTTTCTATACCC
>CAZLXS010000022.1:0-2459 GCA_964563735.1 uncultured Candidatus Saccharibacteria bacterium | reverse complement strand
ACCCTAGTGGCTATTGGCTTAAATCATTTCCAACACCTAGAACAGTTAGAACTCCCTCTCGCCTTCACTCGCAGGTAATAGTAGTATATTACTAAACCAATGAAGATAATCTCCGAAAATCGTCGCGCCCGTTTTGACTACGAAATCCTAGAAACCTACGAAGCCGGAATAGAATTAAATGGCCAAGAGGTCAAAAGCATCAAAACCGGACGCATGAATATGGGTGCTAGTTACGCCATTATTCGAGGTGGAGAAGCATGGCTTTTAAATACCGAGATTCCTGCCTATCAACCCAAAAACGCCCCCGCCGACTACGATTCGAGTCGCACCAGACGCCTTTTGCTTCGCACCTCTCAAATTAAAGAATTAACTGGCCGCCTTCACGAAAAAGGACTCTCTTTAATTCCCACTAGAACCTATTTAAAGAAAAATTTAATTAAAATAGAACTAGGCCTCGCCAAAAATCGCAAAAAAATCGACAAACGCGAAGTCATTAAAAAAAGAGAAGTAAATCGCGAAATATCTAGAAACTTTAAAAATTAACCAACCACTTAATTGTTTGAATAAAATTTTGTTGTTATAAATAAGCTAGTTGATTAGTAATTTAAAACTACAGAAAGGATTTTCAAGATGTCCGAAGAACTACCCAGAGACATAGAAATTGCTCTCTCTGGATTAATTCGCATCGCTGATCCAGATGGCCAACCATTTCTATTCGGCGAAAAAACTAGTCCGGTTAAAATAGAGTTGGATCACCTCTTATCCAATCCCAATCTCCTTAGGGCTCTATCCATCAATCTTGGATCAAAAATATTAGAGCTAGACCAAAAATTCAGCGTAATCGCCGGACTCGACACCAGCATGATTCAAAGCTGGATTATCTACGATCTTTTAAGGAGCGAATCTCCTCGTGAATTACGAATAGCTCAAATTAGTCTTAAACCAGAAAGAGGTCTCCATCAATACGAAATAAGAGGACTCTATCCAGATCGGTTTTCTGGCAATGCTATTATAATCGAAGGAGCGGTCCATTTTGGAAATCGAACCAAAAGAGCCATTCAAGCTCTTCGAGGATTTGGCAAGAATGGAGAAAGTGAAGCAGCGCTTGTCGCCTGTTTCATTGACTACACAAACATAAGAGGACAAGAAACCGCCAGGACCAATGGTTTTGAAATTCTCTCCATCGCAACTCTTCCGAGATTAATTGAAATCGGAGTACAAACCCAAGACATCAAATCAGAAGACGCTGAAAGGATCTTGAAGTTTCTAGAAAATCCCGGCTACTAAAACCACAAAGCTCCGCCAAAAGACGGAGCTTTAAATTATCTAATCAAAACAATTACATCGGCCACGGCTCGTCGGCCGAAGGCCCATAGATCGAGGGTACCAATCCCCCCGCCATCCTAAGATACACCGAAAACTGTCCTCGATGATGGATCTGATCCATTATCATCAACCAACATAGATTATTTACTGGCACATCGCCCATTTTCCCCGGCTCTACCGGAAACTGCATCGTCTTCTCAAAATCATCATCGCTCGCTTCTTTAATCTTCTGCACCACTTCAGCATGACTCTTTTCGTATAGATCAAGCATCTCGCCCTTCGTCATCACTCCCTGCGGTATACTCGTAAAATCAATTTTGCCCTGAAGCGCTCCCACAACAAAAGACTTTTCTTCGCCAATAATCGTGAGCATCAGGTCGCGGGCTTTCTTCGACTTCTCGTGTGGAGTCCAGTCCAACTTATCCTCTGGATAAGCCTTCATCACCCTGAGAGTAGTCGGATACTCCTTTTCTAAAATCGCCAAAAAAACTTCTCGTTTAGACATAAAATTTTATTTATTTTTTATTCGACCACCACAGTATACCACTCTTTAAAAAAATCTAATCCCTTCTATAAACTTTTCAAAGTCCCTAAAAATCTGGTCTTCCGGACTTATATATTGAACCGTAAACGAGACAATCTTTCCTTTGTGCCCCACCACCCAACTATCGGCCTCGTAAAGACCAGACCAGTGAAATCTTATTCCCCGTTCTCCGTCTATATTAATGAACTCATATTTCCCGTTCGATAGTTTAAAATTAGCCTCCTCGGTCGTTTGAATCCATTCTAAAATCGCCTTTTTGGGATTGGTATTCTCGTAAATTTTAACTTCAATCGAAACCGGACCATCTCGCCCCGGCGCCTCCCCCTCTCGCACCAAACGATTCTCTTCTATGTCCTCGGTTAAACTCAAAAGATAAAATCCAAGCCCATTATTTTCAATCAACTTCTTTTCTAAAAAATAATTCCTTGGATAATCAAAAGCCAAGCCGTAATCACTAGATCGATAAGTTTTAAATCCAATTTTCCCACTAATCAATCCACTCTTTTGTAAAACATAACCAAAAATCATCAAAAGCAAAACCAGCAGAACTCCCAAAATAATAATAACTTTCCGATTCATAAATTCTCTA
>CAZLXS010000021.1:6894-8562 GCA_964563735.1 uncultured Candidatus Saccharibacteria bacterium | reverse complement strand
AGCAACTAAAAAAAATTGCAGGGAGCTTAGGATTTTGCTTGATTATTTTGAGGCTATAGTCTTATAATTGCTTTTGTTGCCGCGGTAGCTCAGTGGCAGAGCGCAGCCCTAAAACTTTGGGGCTTTCTGTAGTAATGCAGATCGAATAACCGGGTGAACTCGGGGGAAGTAGAGCGATGGGCGATATAATCCCGAGCCAAGCCTTGCTGGGCATTTGGTAGCAAGGAAGGTGTAGAGACTAGTAGGTGAGTCCCAACAATAATCCTACATAAGCGCCCGGCTCCCTTAATAAAAGGGAGATGATATAGTCCAAGTTGGCCTTGGAAGAGGCTGGCGTCGGGTGTTCGATTCACCCCCGCGGCACACTAATCGTGAATACATCCGCCTTCGGTCCGTTGAAGCGGACCTACGGCGTGACGAGGTCGCAAAGATGAAATTTGCCTCGCTGGAACTAGACTTCAGCGTGGTGTAATTCATAAAAAACATCCCGTAATAAGCGGGATGTTTTTTATGAGAATAATTTCTTTAACTTATTTTTTAAGATCAAGGATGATGCGACGTTCGGTGGGGTTCAAAGTTTCAATAACGAAAGAATGTTCGCTACCAACGGTTAAAGATTTTTTCATATCGTCGACACTACCGAATTTAGAAATATGAATTAATCCCTGAATATCGCCCGGAAGATTAACGACAGCTCCAAAGGGATTTAATTTGTAGACGGTGCCGTCTACGGTTTCGCCGGTTTTGAATTTGCCGTCAATTTTTTCCCAAGGATCTTGCTGAAGAGCTTTAAGAGAGAGCAAGACTCGGCCGTCTTTAATATTGGAGATCTTTACATTAATGGTCTCGCCAATTTTTACAATTTCTTTAGGATTTTCGATGAGGCGATAACTTAATTCGGAGATATGAATCATACCTTCGATATTTGGATCATCGGCAAAGCGAACGAAGACACCGAAGTCAGCGATACCAGAGACAACTCCAACAATCTCTTGGCCGATTTCGTATTTACCTAAAAGATCTTTTAGGTTGACGCTGGCAATCTCTCTTTCAGAGACGATGAGCTTGTTGTTGCGAGGGCTCACATCAATAACTTTGACGTTGACTTCTTCGCCCACGAGTTTCTTTAATTCCTCGATCATTTTTTGCTTGTCTCCTTCTGCTCCTTTGGGTTGGTGGTCGTTGGCTAATTGGGAAACCGGCAGGAAACTTTTAAGATTTAAAAGATTGACGGTTAAGCCTCCGCTATTAGCTCCGGTTATTTTAACTTTAACGATTTCGCCAGACTCTTGGAGTTCTTTGGCCTGTTGCCAGAGCTGTTGTTTGTCGGCTTCGGCTAAAGAGAGTTCTACAAAACCGCGTTCGCCGTCTAAGCGAACAACTTTGGCTGGGATCTTTTGGCCGAGTTCTAGGCTTTTAATGATGCTTTTGGCATTAGAAAACTCCAAGCCATAAATTAAACCGGTGCCAAAGGCGCCAATGTCGAAATAGGCCTCGCGGGTGGTTTTTCGAATAACTTCGGCTTCAACAACATCTCCTTCCTTTGGAGCGCCTAGATTGCCGCCACCAGATCGAAGAATTTGATCTAGAACGGGGGAAACTTTCTTGCTGGCTATCATGGTTTTATGTCCGGTTATTATAGTAGCAAAAAGACCGAATGGTCAACCC
>CAZLXS010000021.1:1515-6794 GCA_964563735.1 uncultured Candidatus Saccharibacteria bacterium | reverse complement strand
TTGTAAATAAGGCGAATGATATAAATTAAAGACGGTGTATTTTGGGTGGTTTAGGGGCTTTCATTCGTTCATTTTTTGGGGTAGAATGAGGTGAATTTATTATGGTTATAAGCTATCAGGGAGAGGGTGGGTTTAGGTTTCAAAACGGAAATGTTTCCTTGTTAATTGACCCCCCGAATAATCGCTTAAAAGCTGATGTGGTGATCAGAACTACTGGTTTGGTGGATGAGTTTTCCACGACTGTGGGTGAGATTAGTTTACCCGGGGAGTATGAAGTTAAGGATATAGAGGTGACGGGTCTTGCGATTAAGGGAGCCTCAAAGAAGGATAAACTGGCAGTGGCTTACTCGATTTATTGGGAGGGAATTCATTTTGGAGTTTTGGGGGAGATCAACGATTTGCCCGAGGCCGAAGTTTTGGATTTGATTAGCGGATCGGATGTGCTGATCGTGCCGATTGGAAAAAAAGAACTTTCGGCAGAGCAGGGAGCGAAGATGATTAAGCAGATTGAACCGGCAATTGCGATTCCTCGAGAGACTGATGGGGTGGAAGGACTCTTAAAAATTTTGGGGCAAAAGGCGGAGGCGCAAGACAAATTTGTGTTCAAGAAAAAAGATATTGAAGCAGAAAGGGGGAAGTTGATTATTTTAAAAAATAGCAATGATTAAAGATTTTTTTAAAAAACTTCGCGAATCAGATGATGCAAGAAAGAGAAGATGGATGATCGCTTCGACTTCTGTGACAATGCTCTTGGTGATTTATTTGTGGCTCGGATATTTTAATAATATTATTGCGGACTCTTCGATGCAGTCGGCGGAAAAAGAGAGTGCGGGTGGGAGTTTTTCTTTTGGGCAGACGATGAAGATGGGAATGAGTTCGGCTTTTACCGCGGTGGGAGATGGAGTTAAAAGTTTGGGATCGTTTTTAAATCAGCCGAAAGAATACATTTTAGAACTAAAGAATTAGTAAAATGGACAAGATAAACAAAAGAGAAATTGTCTCCGAGCTTCAAGATTCTTATCTTGATTATGCGATGTCGGTGATCGTGAGCCGAGCCTTGCCTGACGTGCGAGATGGATTAAAGCCGGTGCACCGGAGGATTTTTTGGGGAATGTGGGATAGTGGTTCGACAGCTGATTCTAAATTTAAGAAGTCGGCGAATATTGTTGGAGAAGTAATGGGTAAATATCATCCGCACGGAGATGTGGCGATTTACGATACTTTAGTTCGAATGGCGCAGGATTTTTCGATGCGATACCCCTTGATTCAGGGTCAAGGAAACTTTGGTTCGATTGATGGAGATTCTGCGGCGGCCATGCGTTATACCGAGACGCGTTTGGCGAGAGTGGCACACGAACTACTTTTTGATATTGAAAAAGAAACCGTAGATTGGATGCCGAATTACGATGGGACAAGACAAGAGCCCAAAGTAGTGCCAGCGAAGCTTCCGAATTTACTTTTGAATGGAAGCTTGGGAATCGCAGTGGGAATGACGACGAATATTCCTCCTCACAATTTAACCGAGATCGTAGAGGCAGTTTTGTATTTAGCGGATAATCCAGAGGCCTCGGGAGAAGATTTGCTCAAGTTTATTAAGGGGCCAGACTTTCCAACCGGTGGAATTATTTTTGATAAGAATGCGATACGGGATGCGTATCTGACCGGCCGCGGATCGGTGACGACGAGGGCAAAGACAGAGATTTTAGAAAAGAAGAGTAGAAGTTTTGAGATTTTGATTACCGAAATTCCGTTTCAGGTGAATAAATCGGAGCTTATAAAAAAGATGGCGGAGTTGGTGGGGGATAAAAAAATTGAGGGAATCAAAGATATTCGAGATGAATCGGGTCGAGAGGGTTTGAGAATCGTGATTGAACTTAAAAATGATGTTCCGCCGCAGAAGATTTTAAACCAGCTCTACAAGTTTACCGATCTGCAGAAGAATTTTAATTACAATATGATTGCGCTTGTGGATGGAATCCAGCCAAGACTTTTATCGCTTAAAGAAATTTTGGGTTATTACGTGGATTATCGAAAGATTGTGATTCGGCGTCGAACCGAGTTTGATCTTCGGAAAGCGGAAGAGCGCGCGCATATTCTAACTGGTTTGGCGAAGGCGCTCGATGCGATTGATAAGGTGATTGCTACGATTAAAAAATCGAAGAGCCGAGACGACGCGCGAGAAAATTTGATGAAAATCTTTAAGTTCTCGGAATTACAGGCAGTGGCAATCTTAGAAATGCGTTTGCAGGCTTTGGCGGCACTTGAGAGAGAAAAAATTGAAAACGAGCTTAAAGAGAAGTTGGCTTTGATTAAAGAGTTGTCTTTGATTTTAAAAACACCATCGAGAATTGTGAAAATTATTAAAGACGAGCTTGAAGAAATTAAATCTAAATACGGAGACGAGCGAAGAACGAAAGTGGTGGCAACGGGGCTGACCAATTTTAGCGAGGAAGATTTAGTGCCCCAAGAGGAGGTGGTGATCACACTCTCTTCGGGTGGATACATTAAGAGAATCTCCCCCTCTGTTTTCAAGAGTCAGCATCGGGGTGGCAAGGGATTGATTGGTTCGGAGCTTGGTGACGATGATTTTATTACGCACTTTATTGGAGCGAACACGCACGACAACCTACTCTTCTTTACGGATCGAGGCAGAGTGTTTCAGACTAAGGCCTACGAGATTCCGGTGGCCAGCCGAACCTCAAAGGGGAAGGCGATCCATAACTTTTTAGAACTTCCGACGACAGAGAATGTGAGCGCGATTATTTCCTATAGCGAAGCGGACAAAGGAACGGGCGGAGCATTCTTAGTGATGGCGACGAAGCATGGCTTGATCAAAAAAACTAAGTTGGACGATTTTAAAAACATCAGGCGATCGGGAATCATCGCGATTGATCTAAAGAAAGAAGACAACTTGGGTTGGGTGCGACTTTCGAATGGTTCGGATCAGGTGGTGATTGTGACGAAAGATGGACAATCAATTAGATTCAAAGAATCACAGATTCGGGCGATGGGCCGAGGAGCGGCTGGAGTAAAAGCGATTCGACTTAAAAAGGGAGATTTTGTTTCTGGTTTTGATATAATAAAAGGAGATGCGTCTCTAGAGGGAAAAGAAAAAATGAAAGAGGCTCGATTGTTGGTGGTGATGGCGCATGGATTTTCGAAGCGAACAAAGCTTGGTGAATACAAGGTACAGAGTCGAGGTGGTGGTGGAATTAGAACGGCAGTGGTGACGGCTAAGACTGGAGAGGTGATTGGAGCTGAAATTATTTTCGAAGAGGGAGAAATTCTCGCTTTGTCGGCAAAGGGACAGATCATTCGAACTGATTTAAAGAGTGTTCGCGAGACGGGACGATCGGCGCAGGGTGTAAGGATTATGAATCTTAAGCCGGGCGATCGATTAGCAGGTTTTGTGGTTATTTAGTTTAGGATCAGAGATTTTAGAGTTAAGCTCTGTCCTTTGATAATAGTTTTATGAAATTTACCAGCAAGCAAGGGATTATGGTTTTGGGGGCGTTGGTGCTCCTTATAGTAGTCGTAGTTTTGGTAGTTTTTAATATTAGAGACAATCCGAAAAAGGGCCCACCGGTGACGCTTTCTTTTTGGGGATTTGAGGATTCGACGGTTTTGAAGCCGGCGATTGAGAGCTACCAAAAATTTAGACCAAACGTAAAAGTAAATTATAGGAAGATTGCGGAAGAAAACTATGATCAATTATTGTTAGAAGCTTTGGCGAGCGGGCAGGGGCCGGATGTTTTGCCGATTTTGGATCGGTCGCTCTCTAGGATGAAATCGAAGTTGCAACCAGCTCCACAAGAGTTGTTCTCGATTACTAAATTTAGAAATGCTTTCCCTAGGGTGGCTGAGACTGATTTTGTAGATACTTCGGCAATCTATGCCTTTCCATTATATATGGATACTTTGGCGTTGATTTATAATCGGGATTTTTTTGATCAAGCCGGAATTGTGTATCCACCTAAAACTTGGGGCGAGTTTCAGGAGGATGTGCGGATTTTAAAAAGAGTAGATCAAGCCGGCCTGATCGAAAGAGCCGGAGCGGCGATTGGTGGATCAAAGAGAACTATTGCTACAGCGGCAGACACCTTGCAACTTTTAATGATGCAGAGCGAAACTACGATGCTCGAGCCAACTTTGCGAATGGCTGCTTTTGCGAACGAGAATCAAGAGACCAAAGAAAATCCGGGTTTGGCCGCTTTTAATTTTTATCTACAATTTTCTAATCCTCGATCTAATTTTTACACTTGGAATGATGCCGAGCCATTTTCAACTACCGCCTTTTCTGGCGAGCACGTAGCGATGATCTTTGGATACAGAAGTGATGTGGAGAAAATAAAAAAAGCTAATCCGTTTATTAGTTTAGGAGTGGCTCCGATTCCGCAGATTGATGGGGCGACAAAAAATGTGGATATTGCTAGTTATAGTGGACTCGCGGTTTCAAAACAGAGCAAGGTGGGTGGTTGGGGTTGGGATTTTATCTCTTATATCACAACCAATAAAAATGTGATTGATTCTTACCTTACAGCGACGGGAAGATTGCCGGCATTTTTGCCCTTAATCGAAGAGCGTAAGGATGATGCAGAGATTGGTGTATTTGTGAGGCAAGCTTTAACGGCGAGGTCGTGGAAGCAACCCGATGAGAGAAAGGTGGACGAGATTTTTTCGGGAGCGATTTATAAAGTTTTGATTGGACAACTTGCTTCGGAAGCGGCTTTAATGCAGGCCGAGGATCAGGTTTCGGCCTTGTTTAGGGGGATATAGTTTTTTGAGTTCGAGGACGATTGGAGGTAGACTTAGATGAGGCAGAAATATTTTTAAATTAGCGTGAGAAATTTTTTTAAAGTTGGATTAATAGTCTTTGCGCTCGCCATATTTTTGGTTCCGGTGGTTGCATCGGCGGCTTTGAAATTGCCCTATTGGGGTCCTTTGGCAGTTAAATGTGATGGTAATATTTGCATTAGCTTATGCCAACTTTTACTTTTGGCAGAGAATTTAATTAATTTTGGATTAACTATTCTTTTGTTTGCGATCGCGCCAATTCTTTTGACTTGGGGTGGGTTTGTGATTCTTACAGCTGGTGGATCGAGCGAGCGGTTGGGATCGGGGAGGAAGATTTTGATGGGGACAGTGGTGGGAGTGGCGATTGCTCTCGGAGCCTATTTAATCATTGGAACTTTTTTGTGGGGATTAGGAATCGTGGCTGGAGAGGGGCAGGGAAAGATTAATTGGCCGAATGTGAGTTGTTCGGCGGGAGAGCCACCGGT
>CAZLXS010000021.1:0-1415 GCA_964563735.1 uncultured Candidatus Saccharibacteria bacterium | reverse complement strand
TATAATTTTTATAATGTTGAAAAAAATATTTTTTGGATTTTTAATTTTCTCTCTTTTGGTGATGCCGATGTTTGTGTTGGCACAGACTGGTGGTAATACTGGTGGGTCGACCGGAGGAAATACTGGGGGTCCGACTGGTGGTAATACTGGAGGAGGAAGTGACACAACCACGATTTCTTTTCCGTCGCCGATCGGTTGTGCCGATTTGCTTTGCGTGGTTCAACGAGTGATTAGTTTACTCTACTGGGTGGCGATTCCGGTCGCTGTGATTATGATCCTCTATGGCGGATTTAAGATTATGCTTGCAGGGGGGGATCCAAAGAAGTTTTCGGATGGGAAAAAGATTATTCTCTACGCGGTGATTGGTTTGGCGATCGTGCTTGTCTCTGGTGGGGTGGTGGCGATTGTAAAGAGCGTGTTAGGAGTTACTGACCAACCACAGGGTCCGTGTCCAGAGGGGACAGAGTGGACGCAGATAAATGGAAGTTGGGACTGTTCTTAAGTTTATTTTTTGATATAATAATTCAAAAGGTCGAGTTTCTAGTTATTTGTTTAATTACTACAAAATGAAAGTTAATTTGTTAAAAGTGGCCTCGATTTTCGCAGTGGCGGTATTGCTTTTGGCTCCGGTTGCTTCGTTTACGCATCAGGCACTCGCCCAGAATGATCCAAACCCGTATATTGATCCAACTCCAATTCCAGGTGGTAATAATGGTCCTATCGAAAGTAAGGATGATGTATTTACTTTGCTTGGAGATATCTTGGGATGGGTGGCGACGATCTTTTGGATTGCGGCTGCGTTCTTTATCTTCGTAGCGGCGTTCAAATATCTCACCGCAGCTGGCGACCCGACCAAAGTAAAGGCGGCGAGCACAATGTTGCTTTATGCCGTGGTGGCAATTGCAGTGGCGATTATCTCTTACGGATTGCCAAAGCTCGTCGAGAGCTTCCTTAATGGATAACTAATTTGATTTAATGCTTTTCTGTCTGCCTATCGCCTGCCTATCGGTAGGCAGGGCAGGCAGAGGAGTGTTAAGGGAACGAGAAAATTTTTATAAAAGAATGAAAAAAAAGATTGTTTGGTTTTCAATAATTAGCATTTTTTCTATTTTAGTTTTGATGCCGGTGATATCTTTGGCGCAAAGTGGTAATTTAGATAATCCACCACCACCACCAATCACAACAGTGGAGCAGATTTTGGAATTAGTTGGGAAGATCTTGGGTTGGTTTGCGACAATCTTTTGGATTTTTGCAGTGGGAGCGATTTTTTACGCAGCTTTTTTGTTTTTGACGGCCTCAGACAATCCAGAGAGAGTGAAGAAGGCCAAGAAGCAACTGCTTTATGCGGTGATTGCAATTGCGATTGGGATTATTGCTTATGGCGTGCCTAGTCTACTTTCGAGTTTTTTGGGAGG
>CAZLXS010000020.1:0-8940 GCA_964563735.1 uncultured Candidatus Saccharibacteria bacterium | reverse complement strand
ATAGCAAAACTAAAAACCGCCGAGCTTGGCTCGGCGGTTTTTAGTTTAACTTTTCTCTTGCTTAATCAACGTTTCTTTCTTCATCTTGGAGTTTCTTACCAAAATCAAGATTAAGCGGTGAAGTAAGCTCGATTACTTTTTCGGAGTCTGATCCTGACTTCAAATCTTTCTCTTGAAACATCACAGCATTATTATCATTTCCTAGTGCTGTACTAGAAGATGTTTTTTCGATGTTTCGAAAAGATTGACTCGAATCACTTGAGTCATTATTCTTTTCTTCCTCTTCTTCAGATCGAAGTTTTAGATAAACAATCCAGAGAAGAAGGAGAAGTAAAACGAATAAGACTAAGCGGCAGGGACTAGCCCAGAGCCAGAGACCAAGATTTTTGAAAAAATCCAATAATCCTGTAAAGAAGATGGCTGCTAAGTTTCGGTTTCCAGATTCCGGAACTTCAGCCGTCGAGGTTGGGGTCGAGGTGGTAGTGCTTGTTGATTGGATCGGTGATTCGGGATTCTGATTAGTATTTTCTGTCTGAGCTTCGGCAATATTTATTTTTAAAGGAACAAAGCTTAGTGGGCCAGGATTACTGACTCTCACAAAGTAACTCGTGCTTGTCGTATTTGATCCATCGGAGATTTGAATCGTGACGCGATAGGGCGTCGCAGAAACTTGATCTAGCGATGGCCTCCAGTAAATGAAGCCGGTTTGGGAAATAATATTCATTCCAAACGGAGCCTCAAGAAGACTATAGGTGATTGGGTTATTTTCCGGATCGGAGGCTTCTACATCATAGATGTAGAGCCAAGTCGCGGTTGCATTCCCTGCTGGGTTGAAGTTTACGAAGAACGGCCCCTGATTAGAAGTACTGGAAGCGGGAACGTAATTGATTAACGCTCCGCCACCATAACTGCCAGGAACATTGACGGATGGGCCACCCCCACCGCCTCCTCCGCCTCCGCCACCACCAGGAATTTCTGTTTTGGCCTTAACCAAAATAGAAAAACTGGAACTCGCTTCGGCTTTGCCATCAGAGACAAAAACCGTGACCGCATAAGCCGTCGCGCTAACTTGAGCTTCGGTTGGAACCCAAGAAATAATTCCAGTTGACGAGGCGATACTCATTCCACTCGGCGAAGAAGAAGCGAGACTAAAAGAGAGGACATCTCCATCCGCATCGCTAGCTTCGACATCATAGGAATAAGTTTCGCCAAATTTTATCTCTGAAGGAGGATTAAAATTAACGAAAACTGGAAGACTGTTTCCAGCCGCACACTTTGGCGCAGGGCCACCAATTTTTAAGTAGTTGATGAGATAGACAGCATCGGAGATAGTAATAATTCCGTTGCCATCTGTATCTGCATTTACTCCATCTAAAAGAGTTCCGCCGTTAAAGACATAGTCCACAATAACTTGAGGATCTAGATCGTTTAAGACGTTGTCGCGATTTAGATCGGCGCAGGAATTGGGCTTGGGTTTACAAACCGGAGCCGGACCACCAACTTTCATGTAGTTAATTAAATAAACTGCATCGGAGATGGTGATGATCCCATTGCCGTCAGCATCAGCGTTTACATCTTCGGAAATGGTTCCGCCGTTAAAGACATAGTCCACGATGATTTGAGGATCTAAATCATTAACCAGTCCATCTTTGTTCAAATCAGAACAAGAAGTGACTGGAAACTGATTTACTGGAGCACATTTAGGGGCTGGACCACCAGCCTTAAAATAGTTAACCAAGTAAACCGCATCGGAGATAGTAACGATTCCATTGCCGTCCACGTCAGCGTTGATTCCTTCGATCGATCCGCCGTTAAAGATGTAGTCTACGATAACCATTGGGTCTAGATCGCTTAAGATCCCATCTCGATTTAAATCGCTACAGGATGTGACGATCGGCGCACACTTTGGCGCAGGGCCACCAATTTTTAAGTAGTTGATGAGATAGACAGCATCGGAGATAGTAATAATTCCGTTGCCATCTGTATCTGCATTTACTCCATCTAAAAGAGTTCCGCCGTTAAAGACATAGTCCACAATAACTTGAGGATCTAGATCGTTTAAGACGTTGTCGCGATTTAGATCGGCGCAGGATTGATACAAATTAATTTCATCCTGATGCCGATTGTTAAAAGATGAATCTAATTCCACTTCAGAACTAGATTCACTCGAGACAGCAGAGGAAAAGAAAACTTCAGAATTTTCCGGAAGTATCTCTTCGGTGGTTGAATTTTCTTCGACCCCCTCATCGGAGACTGAATCTGCCACAGAAATATTTTCTTCGACCACAACTTGATCTAAAGAAAGATCTTCCTCGGCAACAGCTTCCGACTCCACAACTGTTTCCACTAAATCGGACGGATTAGTAGTCGTTGATTCGATCTCGGAGACAACCTCAGAAATAGTTTCGATTGAAGTAATCGAAGAGACCTCTGGGGTAACAATATTTTCTAGAGCAACTGCCTCGCTACCGATTACTTCGGCACGAGCAGAAAAAGGAAGTACGACAAGAGCAAGAGAAAAGAGTAAGAATAATACTCTTTTCATAGCTTTGTTTTTTATTTTTTTCGACTATTGTTTTTAAAGATTTTTAACGAGAGCACTTTTTTGTGCTACTCGCTTTTGATCTGGAATTCAAACAATACCACTCTTATTTTAAGTTTTTAAAGATCCGGAATTAGCTACTTATTCTACGATAGAATTGAATCTTTGTAAATAGCAGACACCCGAAAAAACTTTATTCTTTTCGAGCAAATGGGTTAGGGGCGCCTAAAACTTCGAAATGGAGATGGCAACCACTCGGACCAGAAACATTTCCGGTATTACCCATCCGACCAATAACTTCTCCCCCCGACACACTCTGACCATTTTCAACAAAGACTTCAGATAAATGGCCGTAACGAGTAATGATTTTATTACTTAAATGCTCAATTTGGATGAATTCACCATAACCACCATTCCAATTATGAGAATCCTTACCCGTAGCAAAGGAAACAACCCCGCGGGCAGCCGCCACAATTGGAGTTCCGCACAAATTAGCAATATCTACAGCATTAATCGGGTGAATTTGACCCCAATTAACCCCTGAGGTAGGCAAAACAAAAGAATCAATCAACCCCTGGATCTCTGGGTTCTCCATATCTAGACTATAAAAATCGAGATTAGATTTGATTGATCCAGCTAAAGGGCCGGTAGTTTCTACCTTATTGCTAAATTTTGAGTTTAAATTACCGAAATTAGCTTGATTTTGGGGCTCTAAGAGAGCTAGTCTGGCTAAATTACCTCCTAAAATTGGGTAAACAGGCCCACCTAAAACCCCAAATTCACTGCTTTTTACCCCAGAAAAGGAGCTAAAAAGCAGAAAACCCATAAGGAAAAAAACAACCAGCAATACTGGCTTCCTGCGTTTATGCACTTGAGATACAATGGTATGAATAGCCACGAGTATATCAACAATGACTAGCGAGAACAAGCCCACGAAAAACAACTCTTTAGAAGCCCAAAAACAGGGCTTATTTAAACTCAACGAGAACCAAAAGACCGCCATAGAAGCTCCTAACGCTCCTCTACTTATAGTAGCTGGGGCTGGAACGGGGAAAACCAGAACCCTAACCATGCGAATTGCCCATTTGATTGAAAAAGGGGTTCCGCCTAACCAAATTTGCACTCTAACCTTCACGAATAAGGCGGCCGAAGAGATGCGGAGAAGAATTTTAAAAATCATCTCGAGCCATCCAAACCTAGAGGAGCAGGCCAAACGATTTAAAGAAGATCCCCCGTTCATGGGAACTTTTCACGCACTTGGAGTAAGGATCCTTCGGAGCGGGGCGACTCTTTTCGGTCGAACCCCATCATTTACGATCTTTGATGATTATGATTCTCTGCAATTAATTCGAAAGATAATCAGAACCATTAAAAAAAATAAAAAAGATTCGAAGGGTGACCCAGAAGCACTGACTCCAGCCAAAATCAGAGATAGAATTTCTAAAATTAAAAATGGCATGCTCCAAAAGAAAAAATTAGAAAACTCCGAGAGGGTGGCCGATCAGATGATTTTAGAAATTCTTGATTCTTACGAAATCCAACTTCAAGAACACAATGCTTTTGATTTTGATGATTTAATTTTAAAACCAGTTAACCTTTTTAATCACCGATCAGAGACCTTAGAAAAGTGGCAACGTAGATTTAGTTATTTTTTTGTAGATGAATATCAAGACATTAATCAAGTTCAGTACCAACTAATTAAATTATTATCGAAAGCGACTCATCACTTAAGCGTCGTCGGAGATCATCACCAAACAATTTATAGTTGGCGAGGATCAGATATTCAGATGTTTTTAAATTTCAGAGAACACTGGCCAGAAGGACAGATGGTTTTTTTGGGCGAGAATTATAGATCGACTCAAAATATTATTAAGGCCGCAAGCGGACTCATTGCTCACAACACCGAAAAACCGAAAGAACTGGAGGATCAAGCTCTCTACACCAATAATCCGCTAGGAGAACTGGTGACGATTGTAGAAATGCACAACGAGAGTGCGGAGGCGGCGTGGATTGCTAAAACTATTTTGGGAAAAAATCAGAACGAGAAAAAACAATTTGCTATTTTATACAGAACCAACGCTCAATCACGTGCGATTGAACAGGCGCTCATAGATTACAACTTGCCCTATAAAATTTACGGAGGAGTGCGCTTCTACGAGAGACTCGAGATAAAAGATATCTTAGCGGCGGTAAGATTTGCCTTTAATTCAAAAGACACCTTAAGCGTGGAGAGACTCCAAAAAAACATGGGGAAGCGCAAAACAGAAGAGATTACCAATTCAATTGGAGCCTTCACAACATTGGATCCAGCGACCTTAATCGAAAAATTCTTAGAAACGAGCGACTACTTTGAATACCTAGAAAGAAATTTTACAAACGCAGTAGAACGGAAAGAAAATATCGCAGAGTTGATCCGCTTTGCTCAAGGATTTGATCGCGTGGAAGAATTTTTGGAACGAGCCACCTTGCTTCAATCAACAGACACAAGCTCCAATCAGAGCGGTGCAACCACGCATCAGGAAGAGAGTAGTCAAAACCTGATCACACTTATGACAATTCACATGGCCAAGGGATTGGAGTTTGATTCTGTTTTCATCGCAGGAGCAACCGAAGGAATCTTGCCACACCAACTTTCCATCGAGAGCCCTAAGGCAATCGAGGAAGAACGGAGGTTGATGTATGTAGCAATGACGAGAGCTAAACAAAAACTTTTTATTTCTTTTTTTGGAATTCCGTCGAGATTTTTAGCGGAGATTCCGACAGAGACCACAGAATTTGATGGGACAAGAGCGCTCGACGACGAAGAGCGTTATATTAGCTGGGACTAAAAACATAATGAGACAGAAACTGGGTCAACATTTTTTAACTAATCCAAAAATCCTTCGAAGAATTGCCGAAGAATTTTTAGATCACGATTCTCAGACGATTATAGAAATCGGACCGGGACACGGAGAGCTCACCCTCGAACTAATTAAAAATACAACGAGCAAGATTATAGCTATAGAAAGAGATGCGGAACTAGCTCAACAATTAATAAAAAAATTTGAGAACGAAGCACGTCTAAAAATTATTGAGGGTGATGCACTTTATAAATTAGACGAGGTGGCGAAAGAATTAAAGCGAGAAAAAACTAATTACAACATCAGCGGAAATATTCCATACTATATTACGGGACACCTATTGAGGGTGCTTGGCGAACTAGATTTTAAACCACAAAAAACGGTACTAACTATCCAGAAAGAAGTGGCGGAGAGAATTATGGTTAGCCCACCAGAGATGAACCGATTGGCGGCCGCAATGCAGTTTTGGGCTGATCCTAAAATAATCCAGATTATTAAAAAAGAAGAATTCAAACCAAAACCAAAGGTGGATTCGGCCACGATTGTGCTCGAAACAAAAAAAACCGAACCGCTCTGCGAGCCCAAATTATACGACCGAGCGATTGGAGCAATTTTTAAGCAACCAAGGAAGAATATTTTAAATAATTTAAGCTCAACTCTACCCGATTTAGAGAAAAACGAGATAGAAAAAACGCTCCTTCGGATAGGAATCAGCCCCACACTCCGACCACAAAATCTTTCGATCTCCGACATCGCAATAATTGGAGAAAAAATCCTTAAAAAATAACCTCTTGGGGATATCTTTTACCGCCTTAGAGGCTATAATTAAGGTAAGCAATGGTGGATCTCCAAAAACTAATCGCCAGCTTTTTGGTTTTAGCAATTTTAGTGGTTGCTATGGGTTTTTTGATTTCGAACCTTGGCGGTGGGAACGGCGAAACAAATGCGGTATTGGAAAGTAAAAAAACTATTCCAGAAATATCAAAAAGCGCTTTCGTAGAAAATTTGCCGACTGGTTCGCTTGAATCCAAAACCGATTTAAATACAGAAATCCAAGCCGACATTCCCCAAGTTGTTTTATCGAATAACTTAACCGAAAACTTTGCCAAAGAATTAGCTCAAGAAGTAATTTTGGCTAATCCTAATGGACCACAAGAAGTGGGGGGCGAGCAGATTTTGAATAAACCGGATTTAGAAAAAATCCTTAGCAATCCGGCCAATCTAGACGTGACCGGAAGCATGCCCCTAATAGAAGAGGATTGGGATAGAATGGCGGAGGTGGGAATAAGAGAGATTAGCTCGTACTCAAATGGAGATTTAATTAGTTATTTAACAAATTTTAATGAGATTACCGCACGAAATTTAAACGATCAAAATCTAAAAAATTTAAATAATACTTCAGAATTGCCTAGAGAAGTTTTGAGCTATTTAGAACTTTTACTCGAGAAAACCGACAGAGAGGTAAAAGACTTGAGAGTCCCTAGCGTTTTAAAAAATTTTCATATTAGTTTTTTAAGGTTGAACACTTATCAGAAGGAGGTGGTGAAGTTGGCGAATGATTCAACAGATCCACTCAAGGCGTCACTGGTGATGAGTGCTAAAGAAACTGGTTTTAATAAGGCCTTGGAAGATTTTTCTCTAGAGTACGCAAAATTAAAATCAATGGAGAACTTATCGTCTTTAACCCAAGACGAAAAATTTTCGTTGGTTGATTTAATTAAACCAAAAACTGCATACGCTATTCTGGGATTTGGAGATATTGTTTTTGACCCAGCTAAACTAGCAAGGGATATTTGGGAGTGGGCTCAAAAAACCATTAAGAGCATTATTAGAAATCAGATTATTCACTACGCGGTTCAGCAAATCATCAACTGGATTCAGGGTGGAGGTAAGCCAAAATTTGTAAACGACTGGAAGAAGGTGTTGACGGACGCCGGAGACAATGCCGCTGGAACGGTGATTGAGAGAACGATCCCCCAACTTTGTTCTGAATTCGGACCACTGGTTAAAATTTACCTCCTCCCAAAACAAAGGTTAGATAGCCAGTACGCGAACGGAATCCCCCAAGCCAAATGTACTCTGTCGGAAGTGGTGAGCAACATCAAAGATTTTTACAATAGCTTTGAGAATGGCGGATGGATTGCTTATTCAAGAATGTTGCGACCGGGGGGAACTTTTTTGGGGAGCGTAATTCAACTACAAGACGAAGCTCTCCTCGCTAAAGAAACAGAAAAGAAAGCGACGGAAAACGAGACTCAGTCGGGTGGAGGGTTTTTATCGACAAAAATTTGCACGGATCCGAGTCCTGGAAATATCCGCGATTTTGAGCCTGATATTGTTGGGCCACCAAAGCCACCACCCTATAACGAATACGATGCTAGAGCTGCTATAAGTTTCGGTATATCAGAAGGATTTTTAGATCCAACAGTTGAGTATGTACCGGATAGCCTGAATAAAGACACTGGAGATTTTGAGGCCTGTGATAGAGAAGATTTTAAGGTGACAACTCCGGGCGGAGCTATCGCAGCAAATTTGAATAAGGCGATGGGCTCTTCAATTGATAATCTAATTAGCTCCGAAGATGTTTCGAGTTTACTGGCCGCTTTTGTAGATTCTGCCTTAAATAAATTAATTATGGCCGGGAAGGAGGGGCTGGCTTCGGTGACAGCAAAAAAAAGAACCACTACTACTAATTACAACCCCCAACAGGAATGCGCCGCTTGGCTAAACAATCCTCAGGCGTACCAAGACTGCCTTGATTCTGTAGCAGCAATAGCGAGTAGTAGCACTGATGGATTACTAAATATTTCACAACTACTTCAGATTGCCAACATTACTAAAACTCAACTTGAACAAATTTCTCTAACACTAAATCGATGGATAATCGCCAAAGATAATTTAACAGACCTAGTAAATAATCTTGAGAGAAGCTATCCAAGTAGCACTTGTCCAAAATGGGTGGAACACAGACCTGGAACGAATGAGAGATTGGCAAATATTATAACTAGCTTGGCGGATGTAGTGAAAGAACAAGCAATCAATAACAATTTAATAGTTAATATCAATAACTTGATTGCAGAGATTCAAAATAATCCCCAACCAACAGCTGATCAGTTAATAAAATGGAATGATCTGATTGAAAATAAATTCAATAACACTCTGATTAGCCAGAACGTGCAAATGGCAAAAGATTTAATGCACGAAGTTGACGACTTAACTTGGTTTACTCTAAAAATCCAAGCAACTTGCAATGGCGCTCCGTGGACATAAAGAGTGGTGGCTTGGGGAATTTTTGAAAAGACAAAAGTTTATGAAATTTATAAGTAAAAATAAAACTATCTGGCTTGCAGTATTGCTCTTTGCAATCCTTCTTCCGATCAGTGTTGCACATGCTGAGTCATCGATTATAGCGGATTTCTTTTATGGGGCGATTGGAAAATTTTTCCTAGGAATCTCTTGGTTTATAGGGGTGATTGTCGGATTCTTTTTGATGGTGGTTGGTTGGTTTATCGAAACCTTCATGCAATTAAATGAAGGTATCGTAAATTCTTATGTTGT
>CAZLXS010000019.1:0-9379 GCA_964563735.1 uncultured Candidatus Saccharibacteria bacterium | reverse complement strand
GTAGTACCAACTTTTATTCATTTGATTGGAAATAGAGATTACCGGCGAGAAATTCTCTCTAAACTTCGATCGATTTTAAGAAAGTTAAAGAGGGGTCGGACGATTTAGTTGAAATTAAAATACCCTACTCCGCTTTAATTCACCACGCCCGTTATGGGCGAAGCAAGCTACGAAGGATTTACCCACCACTAAGCCAAGCTTGGGGATTAAAAAAAGAACCCGTCGTAACGGATTCTTTTTTTAATCCAGCCCAGATTTCTCGGATTAATCCGAGGTGGGTGGACTCACCGCCTGCCCACGGGCAAACGAAATTTGTCCTCCCTGATAAGATTTTTTGATCCGAAATCTAGGCTAGGATCTTTTGTATTGTATCATGGTGGAAAACTAGATATCCACAGGGCTCAAAACTACTTTCTTTGGAGATTTTTCAAGGGATTTTGAGTCTTTAAAATACATAGCGCAAAAGACAATAATCCCTCCAATAACGTCATTTAAGAGGTCTTTAAAGGTATCCGGTAGATTGAATGGATCAAAAACTTGATCAAGAGGATGTTTTTTAAAGATTAAAACATCCAAAAAAAGATATTCGTAAAAAATCTCCCAGAAGAGTCCAACAATCAAAACAAATCCGCAACCCAAGATTAGGCGAACGGCTAAATTTTTATAAGAAAGATTCCAAAACCTTTTAGCGATAAATTCAAAAACTAAAGCAAGCCAAGCGCCCCCCACAAGATGCATAACAATATCAAGCCACCAAATTTTATCGTAGAGATAAAAATGGCCAGCGATTAGAAAATGGAAAACTAAAATAAGGATTAATGAACCGAAGATCAATCGCTTCATTAAAAGAGAATTAACGTTTCTTCCATTGTGGAGCTCGACGAGCTTTCTTCATTCCGTACTTCTTGCGTTCTACCATTCTTGAATCTCTGGTTAAAAAGCCTAAAACGCGAAGACGCTTCTTAAACTCTTCGTCGAAAAGCACGATGGCCCTGGCTAAGCCATGGCGAATGGATTCCGATTGCGCTCTTACTCCTCCACCCAAAACTTTTACATTAACATCAAACTGACCATCTAGTTTTAATTTGGAAAGTGGAGAGAGAGCGGCTTCTCTTTCTCGAACCAAGACAAAATATTTTTCGATAGTTTTTCCATTGATGGAAACACCGCCCTTGCCGGCGCTAATACGCACTCTCGCAATAGCGGTTTTTCGACGACCCACTCCTTCGAAATATTTTGAGTCTTTGAGTTTATGGACCACTGGGGACTTGGCTGGAGTTTTTGAACTTGGTTTAAGAGCTGTCATTTTATTTAATTAATGAAAACAATATTTAAAAGCCGTTTTTGATTTAAAAAATTCTTGGGGAGCATGCGACGAACAGCCTCTTTTAGAACCCATTCTGGATTTTTAGCTAAAGCCATTTTAAGAGTTTGCTCTTTGAGATGTCCAACATAACCTGTGTGGCGGTAGTAGATTTTTTGGTTTAACTTTCTACCCGTCACTCGAAGCGAGTTTACGTTTTTTACAATAGCTCGATCACTGCCCACGAGACGGGGGTTGTAGGTCGGACTTTTCTTGCCCTGCAGAACTTGGGCGATTTCGGAAGCCATACGGCCAAGGGGTTGATTGTTTGCGTCGAAATGATAATCCATTTTAGAAAATTAAATAAATTCAATTGTAGCGACCGGAGCGGCGTCTCGCTTTCTCATTACTCCTAATTTTGTAACTCGAAGGTAACCTCCTTGGCGATCTTTATATTTGGGAACGATTTGATCAATTAATTTTTTGACTACTCTTTCGTTTTGAATTCTAGAGAGTAAAAGTCGGCGACTAGCCAGAGTTTCTTTTTTCGCAATCGTGACCAATCTCTCAACGATCGGACGAATAGCTTTGGCTCGAACTTCAGTAGTTTCGATCTTACCAGACCGAATTAGATCGTTAGCCAAATTCCGAAGGAAGGAGATCCTGTCGCCACGTAATCTATTAAATTTTTTTCCTTCTTTTCGGTGCCTCATAATTTATTCTTTCTCTTCTTTCTTTTTGGAAGCTTTTTTGGCTTTTGGTTTTTCTTCACTTACAGTTTCCGCGTGCGCATCCGAGACAACCACTTCGGAGATAATCTTAAAGTGATCATTTAAAATATTTGCGCACTTGTGCAAAGTTGAAGAGGGACTAATGGTTCCATCGGTTTCGATTTCCAATCTTAAACGGTTGTAGTTGGTTAAATCTCCAACACGCATATTCTCCACTGAAAAACCAACTTTCTTTACTGGCGAGAAGAGTGCATCAATAGCAATGACTCCAATACCAAGCTTCTCTTCTTCTTTTCTTGATTCAACAGCAGAATAACCCAAGCCTCTCTCGACTTTAATTTCGATGTCGAGCTCGGCATTCTTGGCGGTTAAGTGCGCAAGAACTTCTTCCGGATTCACAATAGTGACCTCGGAAGTGGTTTTGATATCTCCTGCCGTGACCACTTTTTCTCCCTTAACTTTAAGAGTCAAAGATTGAGCTTCGTCAGAATTCATCTGAAAACGAATCTTTTTAAAATTTAAAGACATTTCCACCATATCCTCTTCTACTCCTGGGAGAGTAGAGAATTCATGAGCTACATTTTTTACCTTGATCTGGGTAACAGCGGCTCCGGGGAGAGAAGATAAAAGAACTCGGCGAAGCGAGTTGCCGATAGTGAGCCCGTATCCAGCATAGAGCCCCTCCACCTCGAAGACGCCCTTGGTTTGATCTTCGGAGATGGTTTTTATATTGACCGTATTGCTTAGGTATGAAAAATTCATTTTTAGGGTTTTATTTTAATGGTTTATAAAAATTTTGTCCACTATTTTGAGAATGATTCGACCAGCAAGCTAACCTCAAACGGTGGGGTTAGATCGTGGGGGTTGCGGAGCACTCGACCAACAAGCTTGTCTCCATCAACACTGAGCCACTCTGGGGCTTCGTGCTTTTTGATAGATTCTTTAATATTTTCGATCCACTTCATGGATTGTGACTCGTTTCTAAAACTCACGGTGTCTCCAGCTTTGATTAAGAAACCGGGAGAGCGCACTCTTTTATTATTAACAAAAATATGCCCGTGCATGATGAGCTGACGGCCGGCCCTTCTTGAGGGAGCAAAACCGATTCTAAAAATAGCGTTATCCAAGCGACGCTCTAAAAGCTCGATCAATTTGGCCGAGGTGGAGCCAGTGGTTTTTTTGGCGAGTAAGAAGAGTTGGTGCAAAGATTTTTCGGTTAAACCGTAATTTACTTTAAATTTCTGCTTCTCTAGAATCTGCCGACCAAAATCGGAAAGGGCTTTATGCCGACCACCTTTGCTTTGACCATGAGCACCCGGACGATAAGGCTTTCGAACAGCAGCGCATTTGGGCGTTAAACAACGCTCCCCTTTTAAGTGAAGGCGTTCGCCTAAAGCTCTTTCTTTTTTTTCTTTTACTTTAATCATGGTCAATTAAAAAAATATTTAAACTCTGCGAGGCTTTGGTGGTTTTGGACCGTTGTGTGGAATGGGGGTAACGTCTTTGATCGAAATAATATTAAAACCGTGATTTAAAAGAGAGCGCAATGCCGAATCTCTACCGCCACCAACACCACGTACCACTACATCTACATCGATTGGTCCGGTATTTTTTAGTTTTTCGCCAAGAGCCGCGATGATCTTGGATGAAGCAAATGGTGTAGCTTTCTTTGGGCCGGAGAAACCCATTGAACCAGAAGAGACCCAAGCAATTAAATTGCCCTTCGAGTCGGTGGCACTCACTAAGGTGTTGTTGTAAGAAGCCTTAATAAAAATAATGCCTTTCTCGATGCGCTTGCTTTTTTTCCCAGTGGGACGAGCTGGCTCTTCGGCGCTAGCCACTTTAGCCAAATCAACCCCAGCTTGTTCAATAACTTTTTTCTTGCCCATTTTAGTAAATTAGAAGTGGAAATTAAAAATTGAATAAATTATTTCAAGTCGACTTTGCGCTTACCGCTACCGGCAGTTTTTCTAACGTTGCCACGCACGGTTCGAGAATTGGTTTTAGTTCTTTGACCACGCACTGGAAGTCTTCTCGCATGACGATTACCTCGGTAGGTTTGTAGATCTTTCAACCTTTGGATATTTTTCTTAATGATCTGACGAAGTTCTCCTTCGGCGTGATATTCCTTTTCAATAATATTTTGAATTCGGTTAACTTCGTCCGAGGTTAACTCTTTGGCTTTTTTATTTCCATCAACTTTGGTGGAAGCTAAAATTTTTTGGCTCAACGGTCGGCCAATACCGTAAATATAAGTAAGAGCTATATCCACTCTTTTTTGATCTGGAATGTTAACACCTAGAACACGCATATTAGCCTTGACGTTGTTTATGTTTAGGATTTTTTTTGCAAACGACATAGAGACGACCCTCTCGTCGGACGATCTTGCAATTGTTACAAATTTTTTTGATTGAAGCGCGAACTTTCATTGACCCAAATGATATAAAATTTCCCTTGGAGAGGGAGTTTGGTTAGACACGCCTAACGATGCGACCCCTTCTTCCGTCGGGGGCGACCACGACAAGAACTTTATCACCCGGCAAGATGCGGATGCGGTGCATCTTCATCCGACCACCCAAATACGCGATTAGTTCGTGATCTGGCTTGTCGACTAAAGAAACCTTGAAATCTAGGCCTGGGAGCGCTTCTTTTACAACGCCCAACTGGCGCTCCTCTCCGTTTGATTTATCCATATATTGCCCTGTAAATACCTACTTTTACCAGTCGAAGAATTATAAGCGAAAATAAGGCCCCCTGTCAAACTAGAGCACGGTTACCTCTACCCGACTATCTTTTTCCGGAGCGGTTTTAAGCCAAATAGGCCAGATTTTTACTCGACCGCTTTCGTACCATGGAAGAGCCGTGGTAAGGGTTCGGATCTCTTCTATTTTTTTACCTAAGATGCTGGTTTTGAATTCTTTAGCTTTAAAATCACTAGTTAGAACCCCATTCACAGTAACCGAGACAACCAATTTGCCAGATTTTAGATCGAGCTTGGGATTGCTATAAGTAATGTCTACTTTTTTAAATTTTGCTCCGGAATGATCTCGGTTAGCAAAAACAATCAGAGCCTCACTTAAATCGGACTCTCGAAAACCGATAGCGCTAAACTTAACTTCTCCAAAAACGCTAAAGTTGCCCTTGTCGTCGGTTCTTTTATTTACCGAGACGCTACCCACCTCGATCACAGAAGAGCCTTCGATAATTTTGAAATCAGCTGGACGGTTGCTTAGAAAATCGCTCTTCGCTAAATTTTTAAGATCTTCTGCTACTTTGGCTTTGGCGGCAGTAATATCTTTGTCGGTTGGAACAGCGCGCTGGCCAATAAAGCCTCCGCTCGCGCTCGCTAACGCTCCGTAGAATCCATCAAACTTTGGAGTTCCTTTAAATCCTGGAATAGTAAGCTTGGGAATAGCGCCGGAGTTATAACTTGGCCCCGCCTTGTCGGCAGTAACAGCCACCTCAATACTCGACGGAACAATTTTATTATCTTTAATCTCTGCACCAGGAATAGTGACGGCTTTGTCTAGGCGATAGATTTTTCCATCCGGAGTCATAAACCGAGTAGTAGCCACAAGCCCCTGCGGAACAGAACTAAAAGCGTTGTAGATGGTTAACTTTCCAATAGCTTTATCCTCTACGCTAGCTTTTCCAGAAGCTGGATAACTAGGAGAGCTGTTTTTGGAATCAGTAAAAATTTCGCCGGGAATAATCAAAGACTCCGCATCCACTGCTTTCGAGGCGGCGCTTATTGTTACGGTGCCTTCGTACTGCCAAGGAATTTCTTTAAACTTAATCGAGACTTCGGCCTTGCCCATTTTATTTAAAGCAAAAACACCGATGAATCCTAAAACAATTAAAACAACAAGACCCGTAACGAGTTTCTTTTTAAAAGAAAGACTAGAACCGACAGACCACCTCGATCTTTTTGAAGAGCGGTCATCACTCATACCTTTGCGAAGCGACTCCTCTTCAAATTCCTCTTCAATTTCTTCTGCTTCCTCTTCTTCGGTTTCATCTTCCCCTCTTTCTTCTTGATCACTTAACTTTCGGCCTCTAGTGGGAACAATATCGGAGAGCGAAGAAGCCTTACTTTTCTTTTCAAAAAGCGGGTGGATTGATTCGAGGTGGCTGGCCTTGGCTAGCGCTAAAATTTCTTCGTCCACCGATTCAATAATAATATCTTTTTCGCTAGTCTTGGCCTCTCTTTTTAATAGATGAAAATTACTAACCGAATCCGCCAAAACAGATCCCTTGGGAATAACTAAAACAATTTGATCTTCTGGTTCAGAAATAATTTGCTCGACAACTTCGGCAACTCCTTCTTTTTTACCAATAAGAATTTTTTTCATAGAACTAATAAATAATACCACTAGATGGAAGAACCTAGCCAGTGGATACGCCTTTTGAGCCAATGATTAATGGCCGAATCTCTATTATTATAGTAAAACTCAACAAATGGTGCTAGGTGGGTAAAAATTTCCTTGGATTTAAAGGGCCAATCCTTGTCTTCGATCGAGAAACCTAGATCGGAAAGAATAGATTTATCAGGAAGCTCTTCTAGGGTAATTTTTCCGGAGCGATACGGGAAAACAAAGGGCAAAGGAATGTCGGAATCTAGATAGACCGTGCCTTTAAAATTTTGGTGGTTAATCTCTTGGGTCAAGTTGCGAATAGCTGGCTTTAAGATTTTACCCAAAGCTTCGGCGGTCTTTGGAGCTAGCCCGCTGGCTAAAAATTTTTGATAGACCTTTAAGCTACTTGAGAGATTTAAACCCCAAGCCGAAGAGAGGGCGCCTATAATTTGATTAGTCCCCCACGAGAGACTTTGACGTTTAATACTTAAACCGGATTTTTTATCACCCAAAACAAAACCATCGGCCCGATGAGAACGCAAGACTAAAAGATTAATCGGTAATGGAACGGCGCGCTTTAATCCGGCCAAGATGGCTTTAGCTGATTCGGTAAAGAAAAAACGATTTTCGTCGCCAATGCCAAAAAAATTTTTCCAATCTTCAAAGATCAAACGATTGGTAATAGTTAGATCTAAAACAGCTTCGATTTTTTCGGCGCGAAATCCAATTGGATTAACCACGCGGTGGCCATCAATTTTAAAACGAGTAACACTCTGATCAATAATAATGGTGTCGAGCTCGTCCAAGCCAAGTTTTTTACTAGCTTCACTGCGACACTCATTCCAAACTTTTACCAAAGCTTGGCCTAAAAGATTTTCTAATTCTGGAGCAGAAATGGAATCTTTTTTAGAATCTCGAACGAGCGAGAGCGGGTAGCTCATGGTGGTGGCCACCGATGAGTCAGCTACCACAATAATCTTCCAGTGCTCAAGGTGCCTTCTGATTAGTCGCGAAACTTTGGACCAAGAAAATTCTGGCCAAAATTTTTTGAAATGTAGATTTTTTTCTTCGTCTAACGCAAACATAAATCCAGCAGTTCCATGATCGGATGCCTGAAGAATTAAAAATTTTTCTTGTTTGCCCGAGAAATTAATCTTGATCACCTGTCCTTAGATTCTATCACATCAATATTCCTAAAAGGAGAACTACGGAGTTGGTTCTAACTTAAGCGAGAGGATCTTAGAGGTACCATCTTGATTTAAAGTAACACCGTAGAGAACATCGGCCACTTCCATAGAAGCGCGATTATGAGTCACGATAACGAATTGGGTTTTTTTGGCGAACTCTTTAAGGATCTCCGCAAAACGTCGCGTATTTCTCTCATCGAGAGCCGCATCAATTTCATCTAAAACTAGAAAAGGCGGAGGGCTCACCGAGATCATCGCAAAGAGAGCGGCGATTCCAACTAAACTTCTTTCTCCGCCTGAGAGAGCATCCAAGGAGCCTACCCTCTTTCGAGGTAAAGAAAGTTCTACCTCAACTCCGGTTTCTTCGGCCTTCTCTTCTTTAGAATCAGCGACTTCTTCGGATTCCATCGATTCTGTCTCTTCGCCTGAATCGTTAGTTTTCGCTCTCAACTTGCGGGTTTTAACTTTAAGGCGAGCGTGTCCCCCGCCAAACATCAGCTCAAAGAAATGATTGAATTCGTGATTAATTTTTTCCAGAGCCGAATCAAATTCGGTTTTGATTTTTTGGGAAAGTTCGGCGATCAAAGATTCCAGATCAACTCTGGCTTTTTCGGTGTCCGAGAGTTCGCGACTTAAAAATTCGAAACGATCTTCGGTTTCTTTGGCTTCTTTAATAATGCTCTGATCCACCTCTCCAATACTAGCCAGATCACCACGTAGTCTGAAAAGTCGATGCTCGATATCTTTGCACTCCAAGGTATTCTCCTCGCGATTGAAAGTTGCGTTCTTAAATTCTTCGGGCCGGCGACCGGCTTGGGCAATTTGCTTTTCCAGCTCTCCTAATCGAAACTCGATCCTTTCTTTTTCGAAAACTTTCTCCTGATGGTCGCTCTCCCAGCGTTCTAATTTCGATCTAGATTCCTGAACCGCCGAAACGGCTTTTTTAAAGGCTTCGTGAAAAGAAGATTGATTCTTCTCTAATATTTTTTCTTGCTCCTTAAGACCCGAGATTTTTTCAGAGAGAGCTTTGAAGTCAGCGGATAATTGAGCAAGTTTTGATTCAAAATCTCGCAAATTTGGATTCTCTTCTTTTTTTGAGGAGGTATTAAAAGTTTTTTCAATTTCTGAAATAGCTTCTTTAACCAAAAGTCGAAGGGCGCTTAATTCTAAATCTTCAAATTTACTTAACTTGATTTTAATATTTTTCAGAACATCAAAAAGATGGTCAGCTGGTGGCAGATCAGCGTGGACAGATTTTTGAGCAATCTCGATCTGAGCCTCAATGCGACCAAGTTCTTTTTGAATAGTTTGCTGGAGATTCAAGAGGTTATTGGTTTCAGTTTTAATTAAACGCAACTCCTCTCGTTCTTTGGGCTCCCCTGCTTCTACCTCGCGCTCTCTTGTCTCTGCTTCATGCTTTTCGTCTTCGAGCGCTTTTTTTAAAGAGCTGTGCGCGCTGATCTCGTGATTAATTTTTGTGAGAGCCTGGATCAGGGTTTGATACTGGGATCCAAAAAAATTGTTTTCTAGCGTTTGGAGTTCTAATTCGAGCGTGGCTCTTTTTTCCCAGCGACCAGTCTGGCGTTTCAAGGAGCGGAGATGCGGAACAATCTCTTCGATTAAAGCCCTCACTTTTTCTAGATTAACGATGGTGCCATCCAAACGATTTTCAGCTCTGGCTTTCTTTAGTTGATATTCGCGAAGACCCAACATTTCTTCGAGCATCTCGCGCCTTTCATTTGGGGAGGCTTGGATAAACATATCGCTCCTGCCCTGACTCACAATTACCAAGCCCTTAGTGCC
>CAZLXS010000018.1:4324-9929 GCA_964563735.1 uncultured Candidatus Saccharibacteria bacterium | reverse complement strand
CGCCAAATTTATTAGCTTCTCTGTTTGTTTGGAGCTCATCTCTGCATTCGTTGAAATTTTAAATTCTCGTAATCTTTCGTTTTGTAATTTGCGAGCCCTCGTCACCTGTTCGCGAATCACTGGGCTTTGAATTTGTTCAGTCTCTTTCTTTGACTCCGCCCTAATTGATTCGATCTTTACTCTTGGCACTCTAATCTGAATATCGATTCGATCAAGTAGTGGCCCAGAAATTTTTTTCTGGTACTTTATTATCTCGTAAGCCGAACAGCGGCACACTTTTTCGGGGTCTCCATAAAATCCGCAAGGACATGGATTCATAGCGGCGACTAATGAAAATTTTGCTGGAAATACTAATGTTCCACGAATTCTCGAAACATGTACTTCGCCAGACTCAAGTGGTTGGCGCAAAGATTCTAAAACATTTTTTTGAAACTCCGGAATCTCGTCTAAAAACAAAACTCCTCGATGCGCTAAGCTGATCTCGCCCGGTTTTGGATTAGTTCCGCCACCAACCAGAGCAATCAAGGATGCTGTTTGATGGGGTGATCTAAATGGTCTCGTTTCGACGAGGCCATTGGGCGAAACTCCGGCTGTGCTATAGATTTTGGTTATCTCAATCGCTTCTTCTAAATTAAGCGGTGGTAAAATTCCCACCATCGCTTGCGCCAACATGCTTTTGCCTACTCCTGGTGGCCCCATCATTAGCATGTTGTGTCCTCCGGCCGCCGCTATTGTGAGAGCTCGTTTGGCTGTTGCTTGCGCTTTGATTTCCGAAAAATCAGGCACCGCAAAAGTATTTTTTGAATTCTGATTAAATTTAAATGGGGCTAGATTAATTCTGCCCTCTAGATAGTCAACCGTTTCCCCTAGGCTTTTTACGCCGATTATCTCAACTTCTTTTATTACTGCCGCTTCGTTTGCATTTTGAAGTGGAACGATCAATCTCTCGTAGCCCTGCTCCTTCGCCATCTGGCTAATATTTAAAACTCCATTAATCGGACGAAGTCTCCCATCTAGTGCCAGCTCGCCTAGAAAAATAGTTTTATCTGTATTTATTCCTCCAACTTGTCCTGTTGCCAATAGATATCCAATTGCTATAGCTAGGTCATACTGGGAGCCAGTCTTTTTTATATCAGCTGGAGCAAGATTCACTGTAATTTTTCGATTCTCTTGATTCGGTGGTTTTACGCCAGAATTTTTTAGAGCTGAATTCACGCGTTCTTTTGCCTCGTTCAAGGCCTTGTCGGCTAGCCCTACAATATTAAAAGCGTGGAGACCCACATTCAAATCAACTTCCACCTCAATTGGATTGGCGGTTATCCCTTCTAGTTCTGCCGAGAAAACTCTAGCTAAATGTTTCATTTAGATTCAAGTTAAAACGCCCCAAGAAGGGGCGCTAGGCTAAGTATTTTGATTTTGCTTGCAGTTTTGGCAGAGCATTGACTCTGGCGCTACGCTCAACACTTCATCTGATATTTCTCCTTTGCACTTCGTGCAGATTCCATACTTCCCGCTCTCAATTTTTTGGAGCGCTGTTTCAATTTCGGCTAGATCTTCTCGGAGGGCTTGCGCCATCGATAATTGATTCCCCAGCTCCTCGGCCTCATCGGCTTCTTCGTCTGCCGATTCTATATCATTTCCCATCTCCACTGGTTTCTCGTGTTCCTTAATTTCTTGGAGTAATTCCCCCTTAATCCTCTCTAACTGCTCTTTATATTGAGCAATTTTTTCTGGTGTAAGCATACGAGGAATTCTAAGATGCGCTCCTTGGTCTGTCAAAGCCACCTATTTAAATACTCGGCTTGTCTTCATATACCAAGACCGTATTTGGTTCAATCTTTGATAGGGAGATTCAATCTGGCTCGGTTCTACGCCCTTAATATTTTTACTAGTCAAAACTAAATAGCTTGGTGAATAGAGGAATATAGCTGGTACATCATTTGAAATGATGCTTACTAGTTCGTTTAATTTTCTCTGCGCGTCTTCTGGGTCGGGGGCGCTTAGAACCTCTTCCATTAGTTGATCAGCTCGTTTGTTATTGTAGAGTGATAAATTTAATCCCGGATAAAACCTTTCGTTGGAATGCCAAAAAGGAGATAGGTCGTTTGGCTTATTTAAAATATTTCCAAAAATCAACGCCTCGTAATCTCGGTTCCGTACGATTGTTTCTAGAATCTGATCCGGCTCGATCAAAATCAAATTAACTTTCACTCCAATCTCCTGCCAGGATTTTTGAATTATCTCTGCACTCTTTGTTAAAAAAGAAATCTTTGGAACGGCCAGGTTAATCTCTAGATTCTCTTCGCCCTGACTTGTCATCTTTTTTCTGAATTGAGTGGGGGTTGAATTTGTTTCTTGACTAAGTCTCCACCCACTTGAATCTAGTAGTTCTTCGGCTCTATTTTGGTTATAAGCTGTCCCCGTACTTGTGGTGTTTACCATGATTGGTCCATCCAAAATCGTCGCCTCATTAAAAAGAGCTTCTTTGATTAAGAGATCTTTTGGCGTTGAAAGTGCCAAAGCCATTCTTATATTTTTATCTCGGAGAATCGCGCTACGACTCTGGTTGAAGAACACTGCATAGTAACTAGGTAGCTTGTAGGCATAAGTATTAAATGGCCGCTCGATTAATTCCAGAGTTTCTGGCTCTACTCCAGCTATGGCTTGAACACTTCCAGTTTCAAAAGCTTCAATCGCTTTTGTATAGTCGGCAAATAAAGCGAAGCTCACCTCGTCAATAAAAGGCTCCTCTCCTCTGTAGAATTTATTAACTTCCAAATTATAGGAACTTACAAATCCATCATTTTTTCTTTCTAAAGATTTAAATTTATAGAGACCATTGCTCACTGGTTGCAGGTTATAGTCCGAGATCCTCCAGTTTTCTGCTGGCACATTTTTAAAGATATGGGTTGGGATTAAGAATAATGACTCAATTTGTTTTTTAAAACTTAATTCCGGTCTATTGGTCGTAAATTCTACCTCTAGCTCTCCCAATCTTCTTACCGACACGCCCTGCCACAAAGATCGGAGCGGGGACTGGGTGGCTGGATCCTTGATCATTTCGAGAGTAAAGACGATGTCCTCACTCGTGATTGGAGTTTTGTCGGTCCAGCTTAAATCCTCGGCTAAGCGTACCTTCCAATTGGCTAAATTTTTGTCTGGTTCGATTTGGGAAATATTTTCTCCAAGCGGAGAAAATAATAACTGAACCAAGCTTTTATCAATTTCTGTGTTCGAAAGAATTGGATTTATGAAGGTTGGTTGGCCCACTAATGCTTCGCTGTATTTTCCACCATTTGCTGGAACTGATCGTGTCCCATAGAAGACAAAAAATAAAATTAAACCGAGAAGAGCTAGGCAAGCAATTACCACAGCCGACCAAAACAAACTTCGTTCTTTTTTCGAAAAAGATGCAAAAATTTTACGCACCGTAATCACTTAGTAGATTTTAATTAATTTCCAGAAAGGAGTTTAAAAACTGCGAGTCCTGCAAAAATAATTACTAAAACAATCGTTGAAATAAAAATCACCCGCTCTACCCCACGTCTCGTTTGGTACAGCGTGCCTCCGTCACCACCTCCAAAAATGCCAGAAATCCCCGCAGATCTTTCTTGGAGAATAATGAGGACAATTAGGGCGATCGAAACCACTACTTGGATGAATAATATAAACATTATGATTTATTCTTTTTTGTTGCCGAATGAATAACGAAGTTCACGACTCCAGTTATAAGCGAGGCATAAAGAAGGGTCAACGTACCCTCTATACTAAGATTATTTGACCATAAGTCAAGGATATAAAGGATAATCATATTGACTGCAATGAGTCCCAGGCCCAGGGTGATAATAATGATTGGCCCTAAAAAAAGTTTTAAGATCGGCTTTAAAATTAAATTCAAGAGCGTGAAGAGCAGGGCGACAATTAGAACCTGCTTCCACTCGAATGAAGTTAGGGAAAAACCAGGAAGATATTTTCCTAAGGCGAAAAAAGAAACCCCGTTCACTATTATCGAAATAATTATTTTTGCCATGCTTTTTATTTATTATAACAATTGACTCAACAAACTGCTTCCACTCATCTCTGCAGGTTTTGGGATCGCATTAAGTTCTAGGATAGTCGGGGCGATATCAGAAAGAGCGCCGAGGGTTTGAGTTCTAAATGTTTCGGCATTACTAAATTTACGATTCTTAAATTCGTTAGCGACAAGGTAGAAGGGAACTGGATTCGGATCGTGTTGAGTCTCTGGGATTCCAGAGAATGGATTCGTTAGCTCTTCAATATTTCCATGATCAGCTGTAATGATGGTTAGTGTGTTCGTTTTCAAGCTGGCTTCGGTTATTTTCTTCATCTCTCGATCGATCGTTCTAACTGCTTCCATTGCTGCTTCGTAATTTCCAGTATGTCCCATTGTGTCCGGATTTGAATAATTAGCCAAGATAAAATCAAAAGCTTGATTCTCTAGTGCTTGAATGATTCTTTCTGTAATCGCTCCAGCCATCATTTGTGGATACTCCTCCACTCGAGCCGCTTTTACTGCTGGAATAAAAACTCTCGATTCTCCGGTGTACGGTGTCTCGTCGTAGCTGTTAAAAAAATAAGTGACGTGGGCGTATTTATAACTCTCGGCTATCCGTAATTGAGTTTTGCCAGCTTCGCTTAGTACCACTCCTAAATTTTTTTGGACCTGTTCTGGTGGAAAAACTACTGGCACCGTAAAACGATCCTCGTATTTTGTGAAAGTAGTAATAAATAAATTAGCTATTTTTTTTCTTGGAAATTCTTTAAAATCATCATCACTCAAAATAAAAGCTTCGGCGATCTGCCTAATGCTGTCTTCTCTGAAGTTGAAAAAAATTAAAGCATCGTTGTCTTTGATCCCAGTTTTTTCGTTAAAGCGAATCGGCGGAACAAATTCTTCGTTTGAACCCTTGTCGTAGGTTTCCTTAATAATTTTATTCGGTTCGTTGGTTACTATCCCACCGCTTCCAGTCATCGTGTCGTAAGCCATTTTTGTAAGTTTCCAATTTTTTTCGCGATCCATCGCGTAGTAGCGACCAATCAATGTAGCTATTTGATTCATTGGAATTTTTTCCAAAACCTTTTCTAGTCTAAATGGCGTGGCATCTTTTCCGTCCGAAAAAAGATGAAGCATTACCGGCATCTTTTCTTGCTCTCCCATCTGAATTAAAGCCAAGAGGTGATCTAGCGCTGCATGAGTGGTTCCCTCGGTCAAAAGTCCGGCGCAGTGCACCACCCCTCCATTTTTCCGAGCATGCTCGAAGGCTTGCTTCAAGCTGGGGTTTTCAAAAAAACTTCTATCTCGAATTGAAAGAGTGATTCTGGGAAAATATTGATAAATAACTCTCCCTGCGCCAATTGTGAGGTGGCCAACCTCGCTGTTGCCTACCTCTCCCCACGGCAAACCTACACTGATGCCCGAGGCCTGCAGGCTTGTGGTTGGAAAGTTCTCTTCGAGCCACTTAAAAGTTTGGGGATCTACTACGTGCACTGGGTTTGACTCGTCCGATCGACCCAAGCCCCAGCCATCAAGTACTATAAGTAGTGTGGTTCTCTTCATCTTGAATACTATTGTAGCTAATTTATC
>CAZLXS010000018.1:0-4224 GCA_964563735.1 uncultured Candidatus Saccharibacteria bacterium | reverse complement strand
CTTTCGTTGACTATTTTCCTCTCAACCTTTATGCTTAAGTCAAGATTTTTCTTCTTGAATCTCTTTATTCAGAGCTTCAAGGCAGATCTATTATAAATTTATAAAAGTCACTAAAATTTAATTCCCAAATCTATTTAAACAAAAATATGGCTTCTCTTGGGAAAATCATAAAATTTCATGAACTCAATACTACTTGCCATTCTGGGTCTAGCTGTGGGAGGGGGCGTTGGTTATCTTGTCAGGCACTTTTGGGCCGCCGAACGAGCTAGCTCTATCGAGCAAACTATCAAAACTAAGCTTGAAAAAGCTGAAAACGACTCTAAGAAAATTGTTTTAGAAGCAGAAGGTAAAGCCGCCGATATCTTAGCAGAGGTCAGAAAAGAAAGTCGGGAGCAGAAAGATCAGCTCTCGGCTTTAGAAGCTCGCCTGATCAGACGCGAAGAAATTCTCGATAAAAAACTTTTGAGTTTAACCGGAGAAGAGGAGGCGATTAAACTGAAAGGGAGCGAACTACAAGTCAAAGAAGTCGAAGTTTCTAAAATTAAAGAAGAGGCCGAACTAAAACTCGGTAAGTTGAGTGGGCTCTCGCGCGAAGAGGCTAAAGACGAACTCTTCCGTCAAATTAAAGAAAATTACAGCGCCGACTTAGCCGATCACATTAGAAAGATCGAAAAAGAGATGCGCGAAGAAACCGAAAAGAAAGCCAGCGAAATTATTACCTCAAGTTTACAACGCTTTGCTCGTTCGCAAGTGGCTGAAATTACGACTACCACTTTTCCGTTAAACGACGAAGATATTAAGGGGAAAATTATTGGTCGAGAGGGTCGCAATATTAGAGCGCTCGAAAGAGCGACGGGCGTTGAATTTGTTATTGACGAGACTCCTGATAGCATTGTGATCTCTTCCTTCGATCCATTTCGCCGCGAAGTAGCGCGCTTAGCTCTAGAGAAACTTATCAAGGATGGAAGAATCCAGCCGGCTAAAATTGAAGAAAAAGTCGAAGAGTCTAAGCAGGAATTAAATAAACGCATGATCGAAATTGGCGATGCTGCCGCCATGGAGGTTGGAGTTTATGATCTACCCAAGGAACTGATTCAACTTTTGGGTCGTCTCCACTTCCGAACTAGTTATGGTCAGAATGTTTTAATGCACTCTATTGAAATGGCGCATGTTGCAGCTATGATTGCCGGAGAACTGGGATTAAATGTCGAAGTAGCCAAGCGTGGAGCCTTGCTTCACGACATTGGTAAAGCTATTGATCATGAAGTAGAGGGCACCCACGTAGAACTCGGCCGAAAAATTCTAAAGAAATATAATATCAACGAAAAAGTCATCGAGGCCATGCAGTCTCATCATGATGATTATCCCTACGCCATTCCAGAAGCTCACGTCGTCACTACTGCGGATATTCTCTCTGCTGGCCGACCGGGCGCAAGGCGCGATAGTTTAGAGCACTACATTAAACGCTTAGGTGATTTAGAGAAGATCGCCATCGAGTTCGAAGGAGTCAAAAGCGCTTATGCAATCTCCGCTGGTCGCGAGTTAAGAATCTTCGTCACCCCAGAAAAGATTGACGATTTTAAGGCTTTAGAGATGGCCCGAGAAATTGCTAATCGCATTCAATCCGAGCTAAAATATCCTGGAGAAATCAAAGTTAATGTAATCAGGGAAATGCGAGCCGTTGAATACGCTCGATAAAATTTAAAAATATGTTTTTAAAACTTCTAAAATTCTTTCTCTATGCCGCTGTTTTTTGTGTGATCTTGGTGAGTACGAGCACCTTCTTTCCCTTTATTGGAGTTAAATATTATTTCTTTAGAATCATTATTGATCTAGCGCTTATCTGCTTTTTGCTGTGGTGGGCTTTCGAGGCTAAAGCGGGCGAAGTTAAAGAATCAATCAAACAAGCTCTCAAAAAACCGCTCGTCCTTGCCGTGTCCGTTTTTGTTTTATTCTATATGTTAGCGGTTGTTTTCGCTTTCGATCCGCATGGAGCCTTTTGGTCTAATTTCGAGCGAGGCGAAGGGGGATTTCAGATGATTCACTACTTTATCTTCTTTTTCCTACTCATCCTTAATTTTAAAGAGGAGAAGGATTGGAAATTACTCTTCAAGCTATCGCTTGTGTCAGCTGGACTCATGATCCTCTACGGATTCCTAGCTCAAACTGGACTCAAGAGTGGTTTGATCAGTCCTTACCAAGGCAACCCGCCAGCTGGTTTTTGGACCAAGCTTACCGACACTAGATTTCAGGGTTCTCTTGGTAATCCAGCTTACGTCGCTCCGTACTTAATGTTCTCCATTTTTTTCTCGCTCTATCTTTGGTTCACTAGTAATCTTAAAAATAAAATTGCTAAAATCAGCTTGTATTCTGGATTAATAATTATCTTTCTTTTCTTCTTTGTTTTGAGTCAAACTAGGGGAGCCTTTATAGGATTAGCTGTTGGGTGTTTGCTTTCTTTAGTTCTCGCAATTTTTCTAATTAAAAAACATCGCACCAAAATTGTTGTTAGTCTAGGAATTATTCTGCTTTTAGGGACGCTTCTAGTTGTTTTTAGAAACAATTCCATCATCAAGAAGATTCCCGGAGCTCGTCTTCTTGAAACCGCCGACTTGATTAAGAAGAGTGATACTATCCAGACTAGATTGTGGACTTGGGGTTCGGCTTGGGAAGGATTTAAGGATCGACCGCTCTTGGGTTGGGGGCCAGAGAATTTTAGTACAGTTTTTGATTTAAATTTTAATCCCCAGCATTATGTTCCGGGTAGAAATTCGGAAACCTGGTTTGATCGAGCCCATAGCGTTATCTTTGATTATCTCGCCACTACTGGCTTTCTCGGTTTTGTTAGTTATCTCGGTATCTTCGTTGCCTTTTTCCTTGCTCTCTTCAGAATTTTAAAAAATAAAATCTCTGATCTAAGTCACAACTATCAAGTTCCGCTTATTGCGCTCTTTGGGGTTGTAGTCGGGTATCTGGTTCAGGGATTAGCTCTCTTTGATGTTCTGCCAATCTACCTTAATTTATTTATCATCCTAGCTTTTAGCGTCTATTTTCTTGAAAAAAACAATAGAATCCAATGAACCAAAATACTAAAAAAGCTACAGCCATCGTCGTTGCCTGCCTCATTATAGTCTTGGCTTATTACGGCTCTTATCTCCCATTTAAAAAATCCCAGCTATTCATTAGTACTATGCGTAATTTGGGTTCCAGTAGTTCTTTGGCTGATTTCAAAAACAAGATTTCAGTTCCCTTAGATGCCGTCTCACCCATTGGTCAGGAAGAATTAGTGCGCCAAGTGGCCAGCTTGATCTCTAACTTTTTAAGTCAAACTCAAGATCAGCCAGAAGTAGTTTCTGAGCTAATGGATTATATCGAAAGCTACTACAAACCAATCATCGATCGGGGACGGGGGATGAGTTATGGTCAGAACCTCTATCTCCTGGGTTCTCTAAACGAAATTGCCTTCCTTAAAACTAGTCAAAAAAAATATCTAGATAGTTCAAAAAAATATTATCTCCTAGCCTTGGAAAACGGTCCTAAGCGCCCCCAAGCTCTCTTCGGTATGCTTGATATCTATAGATTCGAAAGCGATGTTTCTGGGGTTCAAAAAATTAGTTCTCAGATTCTAACTCAGTGGCCAAACGAAACCAAGGCCAAGCAAGCTGTCGAGGATTTTTTAAGCAAGGTTTCTGGTAAAAATAATTAAATTACTATGGGTAACGATCGCAAGAAGGCTCTCGTCACCGGGGTTACTGGTCAAGACGGTTCCTACTTAGTTGAATTTTTATTATCAAAAGGTTATGAGGTGCACGGCGTCATTCGTCGAGCTTCCACCTTTAACACTGGTCGGATTGATCACATCTATCAGGATCCTCACGAAAAAAACAAAAGACTCATTTTGCATTATGGAGATCTTTCTGATGCGAATACTATTAGGAAGTTAATCTACAAAGTTCAGCCTGATGAAATTTATAATCTTGGCGCTCAGTCGCACGTTCGAGTTTCTTTTGATATTCCAGAATACACCGCCAATATCACGGGCATCGGAACCCTCCGTCTCTTGGAAGCGATCAAGGACTACGAGGAGTATGTTGGTAAAAAAATTAAATTCTATCAAGCTTCGAGTTCGGAGATGTTTGGAGCCACCCCACCACCTCAAAACGAAAACTCGCCCTTCTATCCGCGAAGTCCCTATGGCTCAGCCAAAGCCTTTTCTTTCTACAC
>CAZLXS010000017.1:3986-10635 GCA_964563735.1 uncultured Candidatus Saccharibacteria bacterium | reverse complement strand
CAAATCTAATCTCTGGTATTGTTTAATTTATGCCGAATCCCATAGTTAGTGTTCTAATCGCCACCTACAACCGCGCTAACCTCCTCGGTCGAGCTATAGAGAGCGTCATTGATCAAGATTTTAAGGATTGGGAACTTCTCATTGCCGATGACGGCTCCACCGATGACACCGAAAAAGTTGTGCGAACTTTCTCTAGTAGCGATGATCGAATCAAATATCTTCGTGCTCCGCATTTTGGGCGCATCGCCAAGATTTCCAATTTCGGCCTCAAAGAAGCGAGGGGGGAGTATGTCGCTATTTTAGATGACGACGATCACTGGTGTGATCCAAGTAAACTTTCAAAACAAGTTAAATTTTTAAACGAGAATAAAGACTATGTCGCCTGTGGCGGGGGGTTTATCGTTATCGATGAAGCTCAAAAGGTGAAGATGAAATTTTTTAAACCCCAAACCGATGGTGAAATTAGAAAAAATTTTCTTATTGCCAACCCCATCGCCAACTCCACCTCGATGTTCCGCTTAGCTTCCGCAAAAAAGGTGGGGCTCTACGACGAAACTATTTTGCAATTTGCCGATTGGGATTTTTGGTTAAAGCTTGGACTCGAAGGGAAGCTCTATAATTTTCCAGAGTATTTTTCCTATTATTTAATGTGGGCGAGAAGTATGTCTTTTAGTAAGCAAAAAGAAACTGCCAGCTCTGCTCTGGTTATCTTGCCCCGCTACAAAAATTATTATCCCCGCTACAGAAAAGCGATCATCACTATTTTCGCCTACAACATCTATGTTCGCTTTCCAAACTTTATCAAAAGCTTTCTTAATCCTCTTTTATCCAACCTTAAAAAAGCTATTTTCTCCGGCCGTTCCGCCCATCCTTTTGAGTAGGAAGAGTTAGATCTTTATTTTAAAAATCAAAAATAAATCTTTCATTAGCGACTCCTTGAGGAGATACAATGCTCCAAAATAGATTACAATCGAAATCCCTACATTAATTAGTAGATTAATATGGATGTTTGTCATAAAGAATGTAGCCACTGCCATAATCGCTGTAGCCATAATTGCCTTATTCATTTTCGGATAAATTTTAAAGTAGTTAATTTTTTTCATCTTAATCCAGAGGTAGGTATTACTCATTATAATCGCCAAGAATGTAGCCATGGCCGATCCAGCAATTCCGAATTTTGGAATTAAAATTAAATCCAATATAACGTTTGAGATTCCACCAAGAGCCGCGGTCCAAATCAAACTCTTCTGATTGTCGTAGGCAAAGATGGCACCACTTAAAATCACAGCGGTAAAGTTTATCATCAAAGTCAGAACCAAAATCTGGAGTGATAAGGTGGCGCCCACATATCCTCCCCCAAAAAGAAACTCAATAATATCTTTGCCTAAGATCGCGCCTCCAATCGATATTGGAATTGCCGCAACGAGAGTTACTCCAATAATTTTTTCCATCGTCTGGCGCATTTTTTGGTTGTCTTTGTGCGCTAGTTTTGAGAAAAGTGGTAGTACACTTGTCGAGATCACACTTGGAATTAAATAAAGAATTTGGATTACTCGATCTGCCGCCGAGTAAAGTCCCACCTCTTTTGCGCTGAGCATCTTTCCGATGAGTAAAATGTCGGTATTGATCATCAAAATTCCTAGGACTCCAGAGATCGCAAAGGGCCACGAGGAGAGCATGATCGGCTTAACCAATTTTTTTGTAAAATTAGAAAAAACATTTTTTAATTTATCTCGTAAAATAAAAAATCCGAACATCATGCCCAAGCCTGTTCCAGCAGCGTAAGCAAAGGCAAAAGATTTCACGGTCGGTCGAAGATTTAGAAAGATGTAACCAAAACCCACGATCAATATATTAGTGGTTATAAACACCAATGCCTCTACCTCCATTTTTTCGTAGGTTCTATTAAGCGCTGATCCAAATTCTCTTAAACTGTCGAAGACCAGAATAAAAGCTACGATCGGTAGTATTCGTTTAACATTCTCTATTTCTATAAAGTGTGGAACTATGAGCGAGATGATCGCTATACCCAAGCTCAAAAGCACTAACTTTATGAAAAAAGAAGTCGAAAGAATTTTCGCTCGCTCTACGGGATCTTCTGTCCTCGATGTCTCTCTAATTAGAATAGAGTTCATCCCAAAATCAACAAAGACGGTCATGAAGGCCACGATCGTCACCGCGTAAGAAAAAGAACCCCACTCCGCCACGCCCAAAATTCTAGCGGCGTAAACAATTATTCCAGCCTTAATAAAACGCCCACCAACATTACTCACCACTAACCAGAAAGTATTTTTTGCGAGTGTCTGTTTTACGGTGTTATTGGAGAATAGAAACCCCTTTACCTTTTTTAGCATTAGTTTTATAGTGTGATTAAATCAAAATGAAGGCATTGATTCTTGCTGGGGGACAGGGCACCCGTCTGCGACCGATCACCTACGAAATTCCAAAGCCCCTCCTTACGGTCAAAAAAGAACCTATTCTAAACCATCTCATTCATCTATTTGAACGCCACCACATCTCCGAAATTGGCGTCATTGTTAGTCGTGATCACGAAGCAGATTTTGCTCGGTGGATTCACACGTGGAGTAAAGAATTACCTCACGAAAAGATTAGCATATTCCACGAGGAGAAACCAAGCGGAACTTTCGGTTGGTTACGCCATCTGCGGGCTTGGTTAGGTAACGAAAAATTTATTCTCTCAAACGGAGACGAACTCAAAGATTTTGATCTGACTGCTCTAAAGAATTTTCACGAATCAAATCGTCCAGTCGCTACTATCGCGCTTGTTCGGGTTCCTGATCCTCACGAATATGGGGTGCCAGTTCTAGACGAGCACCGTATTAAAGAATTCCTAGAGAAGCCCACCAACCCTCCTTCTAATTTTATTAATTCTGGTCTTTATATTTTAGAGCCAACCATCTTTGACTACGCTGATTGGAGCAAAGATTTTTTGATGATCGAAAAAGACATCTTCCCCAAAGTGGCAGCCGCTGGAGAGCTGCATGGCTATAAATTCGAAGACAGTCGTTGGTACGATTGTGGCAATTTAGAACGCTGGGAAAAAGCTATTAAAGAGTGGTAACTAAAAAAATGAATCTTCTGCTTACTGGTTCGAGTGGTTATTTGGGAACGCTTTTAATTGACTCTTGGATTAATGATCCGAATATCGAAAAAATCATCGCCATTGATATTCGCCCACCTCGTTTTTTAGATCACACAGAGCATCCCAAAGTTCAATTTATAGCAGGGAATGTTGCCGATCTTGATTTCAAAAAAGTTCTGAGTTCTTATCCTTTAATCGATGCCATCGTCCACACGGCCTATTTTATTAAAACCCCTTATTTTAAATCAGCAATCAGATTCCAAGATCATTCTAATTTTTTTGGGCTCGAAAACCTTTTAAAATTTTCCATCGAAAATAAAATTCCGCAATTCATTCATTTTGGTACTGTTGCAAGTTATGGAGCAAAACCAGACAACACCATCCACAATCGTTTTCTAGAATCAACCGTTCTTAGGGAGGATCAAATTAAATACGGTCAAGATAAAAAAATAATCGAAGAAAAAATTAGCGAGCTTCTAAATAGCTCTACTCCATCAGCAACTAAAGTCACTATTTTTAGAATCGGTTCTGTCTCTGGGCCTTTTCTCCAAAACGTCGTCAAGAAAACTGGCCTCATGAGTTTCTTTCGGGGCGGTTTCCCCGTCATTCCAGTTGTGAGCGTTCAGTCAGCTAGGCAGTACATTCACGAAGAGGATGTCGTGGGCGCTGTTAATTTTATTTTAGAGAAAAAGCCAGCGGATTTTCTTACTATTTTTAATCTCGCCGCTAGAGATGTTTTTACCTTCAAAGACATCGCTGAGCTTTTGGGTAAGCGCGTTATTAAAATTCCTTTCGCTCTGGCCAATCTCGCCTTCAATCTTTTGTGGCATTTAAGTCTCGGTAAAATTCCTACTCCACCTAAGGTGATTAATTCTTATTCCTACCCAATTATTGTTGATGGAAATAAGCTTTCTAGCTTTGGTTATGAGTATCGCTACAACGGAAAAGAAGCTCTCTTGGGAAGCGCCGGCAAGTTCTCGAAGCTCTAGATCCCCGAGAAAGTTAAAATTGTTTTTATAGTTTTAAGAATAATCGCCACATCCAGTCCAAAAGATCGATTCTTGATGTAGTAGATATCGTAAGCCAAGCGTTCTCGGGCGCCATCCACGGTACTCCCAAATTTATTATGTATTTGTGCCCAACCCGTGAGTCCCGGGAGAGCGATGGTTCTAATCTGGTAGTGGGGGATCTGCTCTTTTAGGATTGAATAAAATTCTTCCTTATCCGCTCTCGGCCCAATCAAAGATAGCTCTCCTTTTAGAATATTAACTACTTGTGGCCACTCGTCCGCTCGCACTTTTCTCAATAATCTTCCAAAGCCAAAAACTCGCTTATCTACTTCTTTCACGCCAAAGCTATTCTCTCGCTTATTCACAATTTCACTCCCCATCGTCATCGTTCTGAATTTATAAAACGTAAAAGTTCTTTCGTTTTTGCCAATTCGGCTATCCCTAAAAAAAGCTGGACCGTTGGAAGCCATTTTTATAATCAGAGCGATGATCGGCCAAAACACAATCGTTAAAACAAAAAGTAGCGTCGCTAGAAGAATATCCTCCACCCTCTTGATCATCGCATAGATTCCGTCCTTCGGCTTAATGCTCCCCAAAAACCAGTACTCCTCTAGTTCATCCATCGAGATTTTATTAAAAATCATTTCGTAAAAATCAGAAAAGCTCACCACCTCTACCCCGTCTAAGAGTTTGTTGTAAATTTTCGCCTCAATTTTCTGGTCTCTGCGGAGCATACCCGAAACCACAATTAGATCAAACTCTCCCCGCTCAACCAAGGCCTCTATTTTTAAACTGTCCGGCTCTCTAGTCCAGTCCGTCACCTTAAATCCAAGTTGTTGATTCTCTTTCAAGTAGGTGTCTAATTCTTCCGCGTCCCGTCCTTGGGCGATAAGTAAGGTTTTTGTTGTGGGCGCAGATTTAACCAAATACTTATACAAAAATTCTCGAAGTGAGAAATTGATCAATCCAAAAGCTCCGATCAAAAGCAAAAGGATTGTTTTTGGTGAAATCTCGAAAGCGGGGGAGAGGTAGAAAATCGTAATTGCTACTACATAAAAAATCAGCGCTCCTGTGATGAGTAGTTTAAATCTCTGAAAGCGCTTCCGGAAATTTCTTAAATCATAAAAGCCGATGATAAAAAATATTACTATCCAGCAGAGTAGCAAGGTCGTAAAAGGCCCTAAATGCATCGCGTAGTAGTCAAAAGAAAAACCTGCTCCCTTTCTAATTAAGACGGCGAGGAGCAAAGCCAAATAAAACGAAAAAATATCGATTATTAAAAAGGCTAAATTTTTGGGTGTGATTTTCATTGGTTGGGGCAGGGGAACTCCAGTAGAATCAATCAAAACTAGCTCGATTAAGCTCTAATATTGACAGATATATCAGATACGGGCTAAAATTTCAATCAATTAACCATGGAAAACCAAAACAAAAATTATTTATTGCCGATGAGCATTATCATCGGAGCCGTCTTGATCTCCGGATCAATCTTTTTCGTGATGGGTAAAAGCTCCCCCAATCCAGATGGAGATCTAGCCCAAGTAGGTGGAGGCGATGTAAAGGTAGAAATTACTAGTCGCGATGTTGTTTTGGGCGATCCGAACGCCCCCATTTCTTTCATTGAATATGCCGATTTCCAGTGTCCCTTCTGTGGTCGTCACTTCACCGAAACCGAAAAGCCTCTCCGTGATCTCTACGTAAAAACCGGCAAAGTTAAAATGGTTTCTCGCAATTTCGCTTTCCTAGGACCAGAATCTTTTGCCGCCGCTGAAGCTGCCGAATGCGCTAAGGATCAAAGCCAATTCTGGGCTTACCGCGACGCGCTCTACGAAGCCGAGGTTAAAGATGGAAAAGAGCACAACGGCAATTTAAATCGCGATCTCTTTATGCAAATTGCTACAGATCTCAAAATGGATACCAAGACTTTTGGCTCCTGCTACGATAGCAAGAAGTATGCCGATCAAGTAAAGAAGGAAAGTGATGAGGCTCGTCAGTTTGGAGTTCAGTCCACGCCTACTTTCTTTATCAATGGCCAGAAAATCGAAGGCGCTTTTCCAGTTGATGATTTCAAGAAGGCTATCGATGATCTTCTCACCAAAGTTTAATATTTTTATCAATTAAGTCATTAAGATTAGCGACAGGCGGCGTTGCTTGTTGATTCAGCGCTCTCCATTAAGAAAAGGGGAGACCGGGATCGATGAGTATGTAGAATTTCGCCCGGGGTAGCTAAAGAGCATAAAGGGCGAAATAAATTTATCTGTTTAATGGATTATCAAAATAATTTCAATCGCGAAGAGCGAAAGATGTTCAAGGGTGAATGGGCTTGTTCAAAATGTGGAGGCAAAATTACCGAGCTTCCTTTTGAGCCAGATCCAAATCGCTTGAGCCAACTTCTCTGCCGCGATTGTCACCGGTCTATGCGTCAGAATTTTAGGCGCTAGTCCGCACTAAAGTTTGAATTAAAAACCCCCGCTTAAAGCGGGGGTTTTAATTTTTGAAGCTCCACAACCGTAAGGTCGTATTATAATTTTTTCCT
>CAZLXS010000017.1:2414-3886 GCA_964563735.1 uncultured Candidatus Saccharibacteria bacterium | reverse complement strand
GGTTTTTACGCATATCCATATACATATCACCTCCTTGAGATATTTCACGTGGTTCTAGCACGTGGTTGAGTTGCTAAATAACTCTTCCCTTTAGCTCAGGCCATTTGCCTACAAGCCAATCAAGAAGTATGACCATTATAGCATATGGGAGTAATTTGTCAATAGGGGTAAAATGCCCCTAAAAATCATTGAAAACCAGGCTTTTTTCTCTATTTCACTCCTTTCACCATTTACCAAAACCCCAGATTAAAATACAATATAAACTCCATGCTTAAAGAGAAAATTCAACTTGCCCTCGGAGTCATTCTTATTCTAATGCCTTGGGTTTTTGGTTTTAGTTATGATTCGGTTATGAAGTGGACTAATACGCTTGTTGGTTTAGCTATTACCCTTATTAATCTCTGGGCCATTTTTGGCACACCAAAAACTCCAGTGATAGAAGACAAAACTACTGAATCTAAAAGAACTCGGCCATCAAGATTCTAATCAAAAAAACACTTAGAACATCTCTCCTCATTTAAAACACATACAACATTTATTCCATGTACGACCTAATCATCATCGGTGGTGGACCTGGCGGCGTTTCCGCCGGAGTCTACGCCGCTAGAAAAAAAATTAAAACTGCTCTCATCACCGAAAGTTTTGGCGGTCAGTCTTTAACTTCGGCCGATGTTCAAAACTGGATCGGTACTAAGTCCATCTCTGGTTTTGATTTAGCCCAATCTCTCGAGGGACACCTTAAAGCTCAAAAGGATATTGATATTATTGAGGGCGACCGAGTTATTGAAGTTTCAAAATCCGAATCCGGTTTCACTCTAAAAACTCAAAACGAAAAAACACTAGAAACCAAATATTTAATTCTAGCTTCCGGTAGCCATCGGAAAAAACTTGGGGTTAAGGGAGAAATCGAGAACGACGGTCGTGGTGTCGCTTATTGTTCTATCTGCGACGCCCCACTCTTCAGCGAAAAGGCGGTCGCTGTTGTGGGTGGCGGCAACGCCGGTCTCGAAGCCGTCATAGACCTTCTGCCTTACGCTTCAAAAATTTATCTCATTGTTCGTCGAGAATTTTTAAAAGGTGATCCAGTCACTCAAGAAAAAATTAAACAAAACTCCAAGGTAGAAATTATTTTTAACGCCGAGACCAAAGAAATTTTAGGCGATAAATTTGTTACTGGTTTAAAATATTTAGACAAAATTACTGGCGCCGAAAAAACTTTAGACCTCCAAGGAGTTTTTGTGGAGGTTGGTGTTGTGCCTAATTCTGATTTCGTAAAAAATTTAGTAGAACTAAACGAGAGGGGAGAAGTTGTTGTGAATCCCAAAAATCAACAAACCTCGTGCTCGGGTATCTGGGCAGTAGGGGATGTCTCCGATGCGCTTTACAAACAAAACAACATCTCCGCCGGTGAAGCAGTGGTAGCCGTTTTGAATGTCTACGAGGCGATCAATCGCCGCCCATTGACAAAATAG
>CAZLXS010000017.1:0-2314 GCA_964563735.1 uncultured Candidatus Saccharibacteria bacterium | reverse complement strand
ACAAAATAGCTTATTTTCTGTAAGCTATTTTTGTTTGTAAATTTGTAATTTGATAATAAAACAATCGAAAGGAGGACAAAAAGGAGCGGGTTTTTGGCTTGAGTTGTAAGGAATCACAAAAAACTCTCCGATTCTAAATCGGAAAAAAAGAAAGGAATTCAAATTGAAGAGATTCTATCTGTTGTTGATGGCAATTGCCGTTGCGTTCAATCTAGTGTTCGTCGGCTGTTCGGAGAATCCGACTACGCCAATTACTGAAACTGTCCAGCCGACCGCCAAGGTTTCGGCCACTGTCGGCATCTCGAATATGCCGATGATTAATAATAGTGAATTTCGGATCCAGTTCACTTCGCTCTCCGGCGAAGTAGTCTCGACCGTGATGGAGGTCACAAAAGTAATTCCATCACCGACTGGGAATTATTCAATTTTCGAATCGTCGGTGGATCTTCCAGTTTCGGCCGAAGGGTCAATCTACTACTTCAAGGCGCTCCATTCCGGTTTGCCGGCTGAAGTTCCGGTGGATCCAGTCTACCCAGATCAGAATATCACCAACTGCGTATACTTGAATTATATGCAGCCCTACTGGGGTAACGAAGAAGAGCTATTCTTTAAGATCTACCCCAACGGGTCGATCAATATGGACGTCAGAAACGACGTTCAAGTTATTACCGGCGAATCTTTGGGATCCAAGCCCTATATCTCCGTCCAGATCAGTGGCACTCCGGATGGAGAAGTTCATCAAATGGATATTTCCGTTTCGAAGTTAGTCATTGGTCCTGGCGGCCGATCGGTCTGGCAACCGGTTATAGTGCCAGTGTATTTCCACGGAGGGTGGGAAAGAGTCTTCGGCCTTCAGTGGTCTGGAGCTGTTTCTCCATCCATGCCTCAAGGCATATATCTGGACTTAATGCCTAACCCAAGCGACGACGTTTACTTCACCGCCACGGTGAAGTACTACTACGTCCAAAACGGGGAAAGAGTTATTGAGCAGATCAGTAATTCTCCCGTTGTATCCATTCAGTCGAGTGGATACCGGTATGACTACCCTGGGTATGGCTTCCCGGTATTCCGAATTCCCGCCGGCTCATCCGGTTGGGGTGGTGGCAAAGGATAGTCCTCCTCCTTTGCGACACTACTACCAAAGGCGCTCTCTCATAGGGCGCCTTTTATTTTTAAAAATGAATAAGTCCTCTGGTTTATGGAAGCTAACGGAGGCATTATGAGCTTGGCTTATGCAAAGCATAATCATAATGCCGAGATGCAGTGGGCGCTCGTCGCAGGAACGAGCGAACCACGATTCCCTGAACTGGAAGGGGAGTGAATTCTTGACAAGGCTTTATTCGCCGAATACACTATTAGCACTCTTAGGTCGAGAGTGCTAATTTATTAAAAAATATGAATTTTAAACCATTATCAAATCGTGTTTTTCTCGAACCTCTCGAGGAAGACAAAACCACTAAATCGGGGATTGTAATTCCTGATACTGCGGATCGCGAAAAACCAATACGTGGAAAAGTTCTCTCTATCGGTCCAGGCAAGATGAACGATAAGGGGGAACGCGCTTCAATGTCGGTCAAGGTCGGCGATATTGTTCTCTTTAAAAAATACGGTCCAGACGAAATCGAAATCGAAGGTAAAAAATATCTGGTCGGTGACGAGGACGACATCCTCGCAATTATTGAATAACCATGTCCAAACAAATTTTATTTAACGAAGAAGCACGAGTTGCTCTAAAAAAAGGTATTGATAAATTGGCGGAAGCGGTCCGTATGACCCTTGGTCCTCGCGGTCGCGCTGTCGTCATTGAAAAAGGTTATGGTGCGCCCCAAGTCACCTTTGACGGCGTCACCGTGGCGAAAGAAATTGAATTTCAAGATAAGTACGAAAATCTTGGAGCTGACTTTATTAAGCAAGCCGCCGACAAAACCAACGACAACGTTGGTGATGGTACCACCACTTCCGTGGTTTTGGCTCACGCCATGATCGACGAAGGCGAAAAGATGATTCGCGAAAAAGGTTTTAACGTTATCCAGCTTTCCGAAGAATTAAAAAAGGAAAGTGTTGAAGTAGTTAAAGCTTTAGAAGCTCAACGTGAGTTAATTAACGACAATAAAAAAATTGAAGAAGTCGCCACTCTTTCAGCCAAAGATCAGGGCATCGGCAAATTAATTGCCGAAGTGATGGATCAAATTGGTAAAGAAGGTGTCGTCACCATCGAAGACTCCAACACCATCGGTAATTCTTATGATGTTGTGGAAGGTATGCAGTTCGATCGAGGCTATATCTCTCAGTATATGGTCACCAATCAAGATCG
>CAZLXS010000016.1:6020-11955 GCA_964563735.1 uncultured Candidatus Saccharibacteria bacterium | reverse complement strand
GAAATTATTAAAAAGATTCTCGAAGAATCAAAGCTAAAAATCCCCCAGCTCTTTCTGGATCAAGAATTTCAGATTTTTAAAGAAGATCAGGCTTTAAAATTGAAAGAAGCTAACCTCACTCTCGATTCCTATCTTAAAGAAAGTGGAAAAACTCTTGAAGCACTAGAGAAAGAAGAGAAAGCTATGATCGAAGAGCAAATCAAAACTAGCCTAGTTCTCCGAGAAATTCGTGAAAAAGAAAAAATCACCGCCGAAGAAAAAGACATCGAAACCAATTCAGCTCTCCTTAAACACCGCTACCCCGATCGAAGTGACGACGATATTCGTCGCACCGCCGAAACTATCATCATCCAAGAAAAACTTTTTGATCTACTAGAAGGCCTACCAAAGATTGAAGCTGAAACCGAAACTAAAGAAAAATAAATAAATTAATCCAACCATGGCAGAAGAAGTTATTATTCGCTTCAACGAAGTTTCGTTTGAATACGGCCACAAAAAACCCATTCTAATCGAAGCTGATTTTTCGGTTCGCCGTGGAGCTAAAATCACTCTTATGGGTCAAAATGGCGCCGGTAAAAGCACCATCTTCGGACTCATCACGGGAAACTACAAACCAGACCTTGGCTCTATCTCTATTGCCAAAGATTCTACTATCGCAATCGCCAATCAGGTCATCCCCCGAGAAGAAATGGACTTAACTGTTCTAGATTTTTTTGAACGCTCCTTCTCGAAGAAAGTCTACGATATCGAGCCTAGAATCAAAAAAGTTTTGGAAGTTGTGCACTTAGTTACGCCTCAAGACAAAATTATTAAAACCTTCTCGGGCGGCCAACAAGCTCGCCTCCTTTTAGCCAGAGCTCTAATTCAAGACCCCGATATCCTTCTTCTAGACGAACCAACTAATAATCTAGATAAACAGGGCATCGCTCACTTAACTAATTTTTTAATCAATTACAAAAAAACTTGCATCGTCATCTCTCACGATGCCGAGTTCCTCAACGCCTTTACCGAAGGAGTGCTCTACCTAGAAATCTTTACCAAAAAAATCGAACAGTATACTGGAAACTATTTTTCTGTAGTTGAAGAAATCAAGGCTCGATTAGAACGAGAGCGAATGAAAAATGTTCGCCTCGAAAAAGATATCTCACACCGCAAAGAGCAAGCTGGATTTTTCGGTCAAAAAGGTGGTCATATGCGCGACGTAGCTAGAAAGATGAACGAAAAAATTGAGAAGCTGGAAGAAGAAATCGTCGAAGTACGCAAAGAAGACAAAACCATACGAAAATTTACCATTCCCTGCCAAGAAGAAATTACTGGAAAAATTCTAGAATTAAACTCAGTCTCCGTTATAAAGAATCACAAACCAGTCAGCAAAAAAGTAGAAATTGTTTTAAAGAAAAAAGAACACCTTCTTCTAACTGGCCCCAACGGCATTGGCAAAACCACACTTCTTGAAAAACTAGCCACTGGTCACGCCAAGGGCGAACACGTTGTGGAGGGAGTGAGGATTGGTTATTACCGCCAAGATTTCTCCACGCTTGATTTTGATCAAACCGTTTACGATGCCTTGAAAGACGCCATGCGCAAAGGCACCGAACAAGATTTGCGTTCTCATGCCGCCGGCTTTCTTTTGGATTCGGAAATCTTAAAAACCAAAATCGGCTCTCTCTCAGAGGGCCAAAAAGGCTTGGTCGCTTTTGCTCAAATTACTTTTCAAGAGCCCGGCCTTCTTATTCTCGACGAACCAACTAATCACATTAATTTTCGCCACATCCCCGTCATTGCGGATGCCCTCGACAAATACCAAGGCGCCATGATTTTAGTGAGTCACGTTCCAGATTTCGTTAGTAAAATCAAGATAGACTACGTCCTCGATTTAGAAACAATCTAAATTAGCTAAGCCCCAACTTCGCTCTTTTCTCATCCACCTCTTTGAGCCAAAGTTTTCTAAGTCTAATTGATTTAGGCGTAACCTCTACTAGTTCATCGTCTCCAATAAACTCAATCGCTTCTTCGAGCGTCATTGATCGTGGTACCTTCAAAAATTCCATCGCCCCATCACCCTTGGCTCGCATATTAGAAAGTTGTTTTTCCTTGCACACATTTACTCGAATATCCATTGCTTTTGCATTCGCCCCTACAATCATCCCCTCATAAACCTCCACTCCAGGGCCTACCAAAAGCTCTCCTCGCCCCTCAGCGTTTAAAAGTCCATAAGTTCTAGTCGTTCCACTTTCCGAAGCCACAAGTGACCCATGCGGATTCGATTCAAACTCACCTTTAAATTCTTCAAAATCCTCAAATAAAGAATTCATAATTCCTTGCCCCTTGGTTGAAGTTAAAAATTGATTTCTAAATCCAATGAGCCCCCGAGTTGGCACCAAAAATTCCAAAAATGCTATTCCATTTTCCACTCGCATATCAACCATCGTACCCTTTCGAGGACCCAAAGCCTCAATCGCTGTTCCAGTCAAAGCTTCCGGTACTTCGATCGAAAGTCGTTCAATCGGTTCCATCTTTTTTCCACCAACTTCTTTCAAAATAACTTGCGGTCTTGAAACTTGAAATTCATAACCTTCTCGTCGCATCTTCTCGATCAAAATTGAAAGGTGCAACTCTCCTCTTCCAGAAACTACCCACGTATCAGTTGAATCAGTTGGTTCCACTTTTAAAGCCACATCCGTCTCAATCTCCTTCATTAAACGATCTTTCAAATTATTCGAGGTTGAATATTGTCCTTCGTTACCAGAAAAAGGCGAGGTATTCACTGCAAAATTCATTTTAACTGTTGGCTCTTCAATCGCAATCGTGGGTAATGGTTGTGGATCGTTGGGATCCGTAATCGTCTCCCCAATCGAAATATCATCAATTCCAGCAATTGCCACAATGTCTCCCGGAATTCCAGCTTCAGATTCCACTCTACCCAAACCCTCAAAAGTCATCACCGAACTAAGCGTAGCTTTTTTCATGACTCCCGCTCGATCAATGTGGCCAATTTCCATGCCCTTCTTTAAAGTTCCAGAATAAAGTCTCCCAATAGCAATCTTGCCCTTGTAATTATCTTGCGCCAAATTAACCGTAAGCATTTGGAGCGCCTTTCCTCCATCTACTTTTGGTTCTGGAATATATTTTATAATTGAATCGAAAAGCGGCCGCACATCTTCCATTGATTCAATGTTGTGTTCGTATCCAGCTTTCCCTGCAATTCCCGAAGCATAGATAATCGGAAAGTCTGCTTGATCATCTGACGCTCCAAGCTCCACGAACAAATCAAAAGTTCGATCGAGCGCCCAAACTGGTCGCGCGCCCGGCTTATCAATCTTGTTGATGACCACAATAATTTTGTGCCCTGCCTGAATCGCTTTTTTTAAAACAAATTTAGTCTGAGGCATTGGTCCTTCTTTCGCATCAATCAAAAGCAAAGCGCCATCCACCATTCTCATGATTCTCTCTACTTCTCCACCAAAATCAGCGTGTCCCGGAGTGTCCACAATATTAATTTTGTATTCCCCATAAACCACCGCCGCGTTTTTCGAAAAAATCGTAATTCCTCTCTCTCGCTCCAACTCGTTTGAATCCATAATCAAATTAGAATCAGAACCGGATTTTAATTTAAAATTCAAAGACTGCTTTAAAATCGCATCCACCAAGGTGGTTTTGCCATGATCAACGTGCGCAATAATTGCAATGTTTCGAAGTTTCATCTTGAAAAAAATCGCCCTAAGGGGCTAGTTCAAATTGGATCTAAATTATATCACAATTTTTAGATTAAGCAAATCTTAAAAACCATAGAAAGTATTAAATAAATTATTTGTAGAATTTTTTAGAACCAGAATTTCTATTACCAAACTTTGGTCTAGAGCTAAATCCAGTTTTTCTCCCCGCAAATTTCGATCCAAATTTTGGCCTACTACCAAAGCCTGGTTTGCCTCCGCCAAATCCACTGGGTGGCTTACTCCCAAATTCAGATGTACTTCTTGCTCTGGGCTTGTCGCCAAACCTTGGCTTACTTCCAAAACTTGGTCTTCGACCAAATTTTGATCCGCCACCAAAACTCGGTTTTCCGCCAAAATCAGACCTTCCTCCACTAAACTTATACGCCGAACTTGGCGGTTTGCTCCCAAATTCGGATGTACTTCTTGATCTTGCACCACCACCAAATTTAGACTTATTCCCAAAACCAGAACGACGGCCAGATTCTCCCCCATCCGATTCCCTGCTTGATTCAAAAAATTGTGGTTTAAATGGTAATGGCGGTGGCAGAACAGGAATTTTTGAAACCGGTAAATTGGATTTAATCAAACGCTCGATCGAACGAACATCTCCACTCTGATTTGGTCGCGCAAAAGAAATCGCGTGCCCTCTCTCTCCCGCTCGTCCAGTTCGGCCAATTCGGTGCACGTAATCTTCTGGGTTCTCCGGCAAATCATAATTCACCACCAATTCTATATTAGTCACATCAATTCCCCGCGCCGCAATATCGGTGGCGGCGAGTACTCGGTAACGTCCTTTTTTAAAACCTTCGAGGGCCTCTCGTCTTTGACCCAAAGTTCTATTCGCGTGAATTTCTGCCGCCGTATGTCCCAAGGCCCGTACTGTTGAAGCAATCCTCTTAGCTGTAAATTTAGTTCGTGAAAAAACCAACACCGAACCTCGGTACTCTTGCAAAATTTTTTCAAGCAATCGAAGTTTAGAATCTTGTGAGACGAAAAATAATTCCTGACTCACCCTCTTCGCAGTTGTGCCAGATGGAGCAATCTCTACTCGTACTGGTAATTTTAAATACGACTTAGCCATCGCCACGATCTCTGCCGGCATCGTCGCCGAAAAAAATAAAGTCTGTCTCTCGGTTGGCAAAAATGGCAAGATTTTTTTTAGTTGCGGTGTAAAACCCATATCAAGCATTCTATCAGCCTCATCTAAAACCAAAATCTCCACCTTCGAAAGATTCAAAGTTTTTTGATTCAAGTGATCAATAATTCTTCCGGGTGTTCCAATCACTACATGCGGTTTTCGCGCCAATCTTTTAACTTGATAGTACAAAGACTCCCCTCCAATTAAGGTGGCGGTTTTAAGTCCCATGGGCAATCCCACCTGCTCTAATGATTCAGCTACTTGCTGGGCCAACTCTCTAGTCGGCACAATCACCAAGGCCAAGCCACCATTCTTTAAAATCCTCTGGATCAAGGGAATACCAAAAGCCAACGTCTTTCCGGTTCCGGTTTGAGCGATTCCCATTACATCCTTACCCTCAATCGCAATCGGAATTGACTGCTCTTGAATTGGGGTGGGAATTTTAAAATTTAGCTTCTCTAAAATCTGCAAAACTCCCGGAGCAATTCCTAATCCATAAAATCCTTTTTCTTGATTCATTATTCTATTATATAAAAATAAAATGCCGCCTCGTCATTACTAACGAGACGGCTTTTGTGTGGTGTTCACATTCTCATTAGTCTCGGACGAACACCTAGTCCGAAACGAGAGTCCCTCTATCCCAATCCGCAACTGGGGGACATCAGCATGCGGAAAGTCCACTGTTACTCTTACCAAAGCCCGTGGAACGACTACAAGTAAGATCAGCTGTCAATCATACGCCAAGAAGACCCGCTGATCGATCCTCTTTATAACCAAATTATAGCATACCTATAGATAGTGTCAAGACCACTATTTGATGCTTTCCCTAGGCACAAAAACCTTCTGCTCCCCCGCCACCCCCGGAGCCACTTGGTATTTTTCAAAATAAAGCAAAACCATGTCGTCGTTAAACACGAAGTTTTTAAAGTTTTCATTCGTCGGCTTGGTCCCTGCCTCAATCATCTCCACATCATCCTGCCCCAGGGATCCCACTAAAGACTGCTTGGCAAAATTGGCGATCTTTTTCAAATAATCTGGCACTCCTAAAAACAAATCGGCCAGTGTCATCTCTTTCTTATTT
>CAZLXS010000016.1:0-5920 GCA_964563735.1 uncultured Candidatus Saccharibacteria bacterium | reverse complement strand
GAGACATCTCGAGTCTCTTTAAGATTTATACTTAAAGAATTTTCTTTTTCTTCGCTCGTATTATTTTGAGATACTTGGTTTGTAATCTGCCCAGATTGAGGCGCCAAAATAAATCCAAAAATAAAAGCGATAATTGCCACTCCCACTAAAGCCAAATATTTATTGTTCATCCTAAAATCATAGATCACAAATCAAATTTATACAAAAAAGCGGTGCTCACTGAGCACCGCTTAAATCGACACGCTAACTTTCTACTTAAACCCCAAAAGCCATTGGATCAGCTTCTCTGGATTACTAAACAAACGAATCCACGGTTCTGTAGAAAATCCATACGCAACCATAAGTTCGTTTAATAGCTTAGACTTTGGATCATCCTCCTGCATCAACAGAGCAACCGGCTTTGGATTACTAGTCCAAAACTTCTGGTTCATATTAAGAACAGATGCAAATTCGATCAAAGTTCCCAAAGTCTCATCAGAGCAATCAACCACAAAGGCATCTGCATCCAAAAGACTCCCTAACCGAACTGCATACTGCATAGCATCAGAATTCGATCCCACAATCAAATCTTTTCCACAAACAACTTTCTGTTTCAGGAATTGATTTGGATCTTTTCTTCTACAAGCCAATACGTAACCCACCGTCCAAACGTTCGATCCCTTCACCTCATTTGCCCCCACTATTGGTGCTTCCATTCCAGAACCACCATACCCACCGGTCGCAACGACAACTTCTTGCTCGGCAAGGGCTCTACCAATAGCCACCATGCTATCGTAGAAAAATTCTCCAGACTTTCCCTTACCACTTCCGAAACAGGCCACTGTCCTGATAATCATCAAAATCCTCTCTTTCTTCAGTTTTAAAGTAAAAATTCTTCTTATCTTATACTCCGCTATCAAAACCTAGTCAAAAACTGACACCACTCTAGTTTTCCTATAAACTAGTAACATATTCTCCCATGAAAACCATTCTCTATATGGCCTCCACGCTGAATGGCTTCATCGCCAAAACCGATTACGACTCCAACTGGACCAGCTCAGAAGATTTAAAAAAATTTTCTGAAATTAGCAAGAAGTGTGGCAACGTTATTTTTGGTCACACTACTTATGAAGTATTAAAAAAAGAAAACAACTTTCCCCTCAAGGATCGCTTAAACATCGTGATGACTCATAACCCCAACTTGATCTTTGAAGATAAAAATGTCATCATCACCAATCAATCCCCTAGAGACATATTAAGTCTCTTAGAGAATCGTGGGATACAAACCGCATTTCTCGCTGGAGGAGGAAAAACTAATCTAAGTTTTATAAAAGAAAATCTAGTTGATGAAATCTATCTAACTATTGAACCATTAATTTTGGGCCAAGGAATTCCCTTGTTTGCCCCAAGTGATTTTGAAATTAATCTGCAATTATTAGAAACAGTCAAACTTTCCCAAAACGAAATTCAACTTCACTATCAAGTGGTAAAATAATTTAAATTATTAATAAACAAAAAAAATGCTCGTCGATGATGTAAAAATTAAAATTTATGCTGGTAACGGTGGTAAAGGCGCCGTGGCTTTTAATAAAACTCTTATGAGCTTGGGTCCAGTTGGTGGAAGTGGTGGTAATGGCGGAAACGTTTTCTTTGAGGGTGTTTCTGACTTAAGTACTCTGAATCAATTTCGCTTTAAGAAAAAGCACGAGGCCGAAAACGGCGAAGATGGTCGCGGACAATTTCGCGACGGCGCCGTTGGTAAGGACTTGATTTTAAAAGTACCCGTAGGAACAGTTATTCATAATCTTGATACTCTCTACGACATCGAAATCAGCAAGATCGGAGAAAAAGTTTTAGTGGCTTATGGTGGCAAAGGTGGTAAAGGCAACTTCCAGTATCGCTCTTCCACTAACACCAGCCCCAAACAATTCCAACCTGGTCTCCCCGGAGAAAGCTACACCCTTCATTTGGAATTAAAGCTAATAGCCGATGTTGGTTTTATCGGTTTTCCTAATGTCGGTAAATCAAGTCTTTTAAATGAATTAACCAACGCCAAAAGTAAGGTCGCTAATTATCCATTTACCACCCTAGAACCAAACCTAGGCACCTACTACGAACTTATTCTGGCCGATATCCCCGGACTCATTGAAGGCGCCTCCAGTGGAAAGGGGTTGGGCATTAAGTTTCTTCGCCATATTGAAAGGACTAAAACCATTTTTCACTTCATCTCTTCAGAATCAGAAAATCCAGTTTCCGATTATAAAGCCGTCCGATCTGAATTAAAAAAATATAATCCCGCTCTCATTAAAAAAACCGAATACATTTTTTTAAGTAAGTCTGATCTCTTAAATCCAGCAGACCTCAAGAAAAAAATCTCCACTCTTAAAAAAGCTAAAATTCAAGCCATCCCCATCTCTATCCACGACGAAAAAAGTTTAAAAACTATTCAGAAAATCTTAAACGAAATAAAAAAAGATAAATGAATCAAAAAACTAAGCTCTTTAAAAATCTCCTCACCATCGCCTTCAGTATTATCATCGCAGTCCTCCTAGTAGAGACTGGAATTATTCAAAAAATCCTCCTTCAAACCCAAACCAGTGAAATTCTCGGGAGTTTTTTCTCCGGACTTCTTTTTACTTCTATTTTTACAACTGCCATTTCTATGGCGGCAATTGGAGAGATCACCCAAGCCTACTCGCCCATCTATGTCGCCCTCATTGGCGGTCTAGGCGCTATGCTTGGAGATTTTATTATTTTTAAATTAATTCGCAAAAATATTTCTGCCGAAGCTGAATACATTTTAAAAGAAGCGCGCCAAAGTAAAATTTTCTCTTTTCTACACCTTAAAACCCTACGCTGGCTTATGCCAATTGTTGGCTCACTCATAATCATCTCTCCTCTTCCAGACGAATTAGGCTTAGCTTTTCTAGGAATCTCTAAAATCAGGACTAGATCCTTCCTCTTACTCTCTTATAGTCTGAACACTGCAGGCATATTAATCGTCAGTCTCCTCGCTCGAAATTTTTTCTAAATTAAAAATTAATTCTTCAAATATCTTCGCACGGCCAAAAAGCTCGAAATAATACTAATCCCCACTCCAAACAAAAGCTGTAATCCTAAAAGAAAAAAGATATTTGAATAAAAATAGTGGAACAAATCTAGTCCGGGTATAAAGTTGTCGAGATAAGGCGCCACAAAGCTAATTACCGGCAAGGCAATAATTAAACTCAAGCACGCTGCCAAAGCTCCAGTAATAATTCCGTCAACTAAAAATGGTCCCCGCACCAACATATTAGAAGCTCCCACTGCTCGCATAATCGCAATTTCATCTCTACTCGAATAGATCGCCAATCGAATCGTGTTGAAAACTATAAGTCCGGCAACCACGATCAAGAAAATCACCAAAACCAATCCACCTCTATTCACATTCGCAATAATTTTCGAGAGCTTGTCGATAATCGGCTTGTTCTCGTAATAACTAACGCTCGTCACATACTGTTTAATATTTGGATTTTCGAAAGTCTTTGCGATCCCTTCGTACTGATCCGGTTCATAAGCTTTTATATTAAGCGATGGTTCAAGCGGATTATCCTCTACCAAATTAATCGCCTGCGAGATCGAGTCATCATCCTGATGTTGTTTCTTAAAAATCTCCAAAGCCTCTTCTTTAGAAATATATCTGGCTTCTTTTACTTCTGGCATGCTCTCTAGGGTTTTCTTGATATTAGAAATTGTGTCAGCCGAAGTTCCCGAATTAAAATAGACGCTAATATCGATTTTATCCTGTACCGATTGAATCGCCACATCCGTCACTTGATTAAAAACCACTAGTCCCAAAGACACCACGAGCGCCAAAACCGTGATCGCCACTGTAGCAGTCGAGAGTAATCCATTTCTCCAAAAATTATTTAGTCCAAAGTGGACAATTCTAGAAAGTTTCGTAATCATTTTTTTAAAATATCGTATTTAGAAATCAGAAATTCTTAATTAAGGAATTTAAACCAGTATATACTTCCCTTTCTCTTCGTCACGAATCAACCTTCCATGATCGAGCGTAACCACTCGTTTACTTAAGCTATTCACAATCTCTTTATTGTGTGTCGCCAGAAGCACCGTTGTGCCCAGTTGGTTAATTTTTAAAAGCAAATTAATAATTTCCATCGTGTGCAGTGGGTCTAAATTTCCGGTCGGCTCATCGGCGATAACCACTTCTGGTCGGTGCACCATCGCTCGCGCAATTGCCACCCTCTGTCGTTCTCCACCCGAGAGTTCATGCGGAAAATTAGAAAGTTTGTCACTCAAACCCACCATATCTAACACTTGTGGTACCAACTCACCAATCTCCCTCTGGGTCCTCCCACTCACCTCTAATGCAAAAGCCACATTCTCGTAAGCAGTCTTCATAGGCAAGAGTCTAAAATCTTGAAAAACCACTCCGATATGTCGCCTAAAAGCTGGGAGCTCCTTATCTCTCAATTTACTAACCTCGTACTGTCCGAAAAAGACTCTGCCCTTACTAGGCTTATCCTCGCCAATTAGGAGTCGAATTACGGTTGATTTTCCAGCTCCGGAACGCCCCACAATTGAAACAAATTCCCCGTGTTTTATCTCAAAACTGACCTCCTCCAAAGCCACCGAGTGATTATTATAAATCTTCGAAACGTTCTGAAAATTAATCATTTTCTTATTTTAATGAAGACAAAAGAGCAAAAAGGGTGCCTCTCACACCTTCTCTCTTATTATACCAAAACCAACTTTATACTTCCATCCTCCCCGCTCCTCTCGCCCCATCTACAACATCTAGAACAAGCGAAGCGATAGAACATCTAACTTCCTACATCAAACATCTTTAGCGCAAAGCCTCGATCTCTGCCTCTATAAACAAATCCAAATCGCCGTCTAAAACTTTTTGTACATCACTAGTTTCCACCTCGGTCCGATGATCCTTCACCATCTTGTAAGGATTTAAAACATAAGATCGAATCTGATTTCCCCATTCCGGCTTTACGCTAGTTCTTAAATCTTTAACTTCGGCAATATGATTTTTTTCCATTAAGTCCACCAATTTAGCTTTTAAGACCTTCAGCGCTTTCTCGCGATTACTTATCTGGCTTCTCTCTACCTGCGAAGCCACCACTATTCCTGTTGGCAAGTGCGTCACCCGCACAGCCGTCTCTACCTTATTAACGTTCTGCCCTCCGGGACCCGAAGATCTAAAAAATTCAAATTTTAGATCACTTTCCGGAATTTGGATTTTTGATTCGTCCACCTCCGGTAAATCGGGCAAAACTTCCACCAAAGCAAAAGAGGTGTGCCTCAACTGCTTTGCCGAGAAGGGTGAAACTCTCACCAATCTATGCACCCCGCCCTCACGTTTTAAATAACCGTAAACATAATTCCCTTTAATTTCTAAAGCTCTTCGATTCGAACTATCGTCCAGAATTTGAACTTGCCACTTCCGTTTCTCTGCATATTGCCTATACATCTCAAAAATCATTTTAGCCCAATCTCCGGCATCCTCTCCGCCAGCTCCTGGATAGATGCTTAAAACCGCCGCTTGTTTATCATATTTACCCTTAAACAATTCTTCTAACTCTATTTCCCTAAACTTCCTTCTAACTTCATAAAAAAAATCTTCATCCAAATTCTTCTCGACTTTTTTTACGCCTTCCTCTACCAAACTAAATCGATCGAGTAAATCTTTTATCTCTCCAAAATCTTTTATTTTCTCTTCGGCCAAAATCTTATCCTGCCAAAAATCCGGCTGACTCATCGCCATCTCAATTAAAGCTAATTCTTTTTTCTTTGACTCCAGGTCAAAGCCGCCCCGCCAAGCGGGGCAAATCCTTCTTTAGTTCCTCTAGCTTCTCTTTAAAATCTTCTTTCATATATGGTAAATACTAACAACAACTCACTAAAAAATGAAGCTCTCATTTCATTT
>CAZLXS010000015.1:9796-12126 GCA_964563735.1 uncultured Candidatus Saccharibacteria bacterium | reverse complement strand
GTTGATTTGATAATATTTACACCCATGAATATTAATAAAAAAAGTCCGCGTTTGGTTTGCGCGGACTTTGTGTGTGGTGATTTCTTAATTTCACCATCTCCTACTGGAAGATGGTGCGAGGTCGTGGGATTTTAGGAATCCTACGAACATCAGGACGAGCCCAGGTACGAGCCACGGGCTCATCGAAGCAACTGGGTGTTCTGATGATCTGATCACCGCGGTTTGAGTGAAGTGAAGAATTACCGAGGTGAACCACACTGCTCCAATGAGTGCGATGCAAAACCAGATTATGCTTTTCGCGGTTTTGGTCATTTCTTGTCTCCTATATTATTAAGATTTTAAGTTTCAGATTCGTGGATTATATTATATTCTTATTTTTATTATTTGTCAAGGGCAAGCTCATATTTCTCTTTTGAAGACCGGAGTCGTTTTACTTCCTGCGAGTAAAACGCTCCTACATCTCACCCTATCGACATCGCTAAAGCGATGACCATGCTCGATAGGGTTCCGGTAGTTCTTCACAAGAGAAATACTCGCTTGCTGTAAAAGAATAAGGAGGCTTCTTCGAAGGAGAATGTTCACTCGAGCCCTAGGTATTTTTACTACAGGTAAACTTTTTTCTCCGAGGGATTAGAAATTTCCTCTAGAGGAGGATCCGCCTCCGGCGGAAGAAATTAGGTCAATTAGAAATTTTATCTATACCCTACCCCCTAGCTATCGGCTATCCAAAAAGTAGCGGTGCGGTGTTAGAATGAGAGTAATAGTTTATGAAAATAACTTTTTATGGCGGGGCGATGTCGGTGACGGGATCAAATTATTTACTTGAAACGAAAAGTGGAACGAGAATTTTAGTGGATTGCGGACTCTATCAGGGTGCGCGGTTTGCTGAGCGGAAAAATTTTAGTCCTTTTGCGTATGATCCAAAGACGATTGATGCGGTGGTGATTACGCATGCGCACGTGGATCATATTGGTCTTTTGCCGAAACTTTATAAAGACGGTTTTCGAGGCGTGATCTATTCGACTCCACCCACGAAAGAATTTGCGGAATTTTTATTACTTGATTCGGAGCACCTATTAAAAGAAGAAGCTTTGCGAGAAAGATTGGAGCCGCTTTATGGCGAAGCTGAAATTGTGAGGGTGATGGGGATGTGGCAGGGGAAGAAGTATCACGAGAGGTTTGTGGTAAAAAATGATTTAACAGTGGAGCTTTTTGATGCGGGGCATATTTTAGGTTCAGCCTTTATTAAGATAGAAGCAGATGGGCGATCGGTGGTTTTTTCGGGGGATCTTGGAAATTATCCGGCACCAATTATTAAATCAACCGAAGCATTGCCTCAGGTAGATTATTGCCTAGTAGAGTCTACTTACGGAGATAGGATCCACGAAGATTTGCCGGAGAGAAGAGAGTTGCTTGAGGACGCGATTGAGGACACGGTGCGATCAGGTGGAACCCTACTTATTCCCGCTTTTGCGATGGAGCGTACGCAACAATTACTTTTTGAATTAAATGAATTAGTGGAAAACGGAAGAATTCCCAAGGTACCAATTTTTATCGATAGCCCACTAGCGATAAAATTAACCGAGGTTTATCGTCGCCACCGAGAATATTTTAATAAAGATGCGAATGATTTAATTCGAGGAGGGGATGATATTTTGAATTTTTCCGGACTCACTTTTACCCCAACAACAGAGGAGTCGAAAAAAATAAATTTGGCGCCGGCACCGAAAGTGATTATTGCTGGATCGGGAATGTCGCAGGGTGGAAGGATTTTGCATCACGAGCGCCGATACTTAGCGGATCCAAAGAGTATGATTTTGTTTATTGGATACCAAGCAGAGGGATCGATGGGGCGGAGAATTCTAGAGGGAGCGCAGGAGGTGACGATCTCGGGTGAAAGAATTCGTGTTCGAGCTAAAAAAAGAATGATTAGTGGTTATTCGGCGCACGCGGATCAGCCAAGGCTCTTGGAATGGATTGCTGGAGCTAGGCTTTCGCTCAAAAAAGTTTTCGTGGTGCAAGGGGACGAGAGTTCAACCGCTACGCTTTCCCAAAAAATTGGGGATGAGCTGGTGGTGCATACTGATATCCCGAGAGAGCAGGAGACGATCGAGCTTATATAATTTTAGGGTGATATACTAATAATATGATGAAAAAAGATATAAAAAATTTGAATAAGAAGATAGAGGAAACTGGATTGCCAGAGGAATATAAGCCTAGATATAAAATTTGTATTTCGGGGGCGGCGGATACTGGGCATTGCGCGATTGATGCGCCAGAAAAAGCTGAGGCGGTTGGTCGAGTGGTGGCAGAGCGAGGGATGATATTGG
>CAZLXS010000015.1:6405-9696 GCA_964563735.1 uncultured Candidatus Saccharibacteria bacterium | reverse complement strand
CCAGAAAAAGCTGAGGCGGTTGGTCGAGTGGTGGCAGAGCGAGGGATGATATTGGTGACTGGAGCAACGATTGGAATTCCTTATTGGGCGGCCAAGGGGGCGAAGCAGGCCGGAGGAATTGTGATTGGATTTTCACCAGCGGCATCAAAATCGGCTCATGTGCATTCATATCGTTTGCCGATAGATTTTCATGATCTAATTGTTTATACGGGGTTTGATTATTCTGGTCGAAATTTAATTCTGACTCGAGCGTCTGATGGAATGATTACTGTGTGCGGAAGAATGGGCACGCTTAATGAATTCACGATTGCTTTTGAAGATAGAAAACCACAAGGAGTTTTAACTGGAACAGGGGGAATGGCCGATATGATGCCAGAGATAATTGATAAAGCACATCGAGGACAAGGGAAGATTGTTTATGATACGGATCCAGAAAAGTTGGTTGATAAACTGGTGGCTTTGATTCAAGAAGATGAGAGGGCAAAATATGATCGACGGGTCGATCCGCCCGCAAAATCGAGCGGTGCCGGTCGGAGGGGTTAAAAAATAAAGGAACTAATAAACGAAATAATACAAGTAACAAATGATCTTAAGTTTATTTTTAATAAATAAACTTAAGTGATTTAGCTCTTGATTTGTAAAAATATATTATTGAAACCTAAATCAAATGAAAAAAAAGAAAATTGTAAAAAAAATAAAAAAATCGGTGAAGCGAGCGGTTAAAAAAGTTGCTAAGCCAAAGAAGAAAAAAGTTTTAAAAACCGCAAAAAGGGCGGTAAAGAAAGTTGCAAAAAAGATAGTAAAAAAAGTTAAGCCGAAAAAAAGTTTGACGAAGAAAATTTCTAGTTCAACAAAAAAAGGACCAACCCTAAAACCGATTGGAAAGGTGACTCATTTTTACGATAATATTGGAGTGGTAATTGTGAAATTTACAAAAGCAGTTGGGTTGGGCATGGGCGTGCAGTTTAAGGGAGCGACGACGGATTTTGTAGAGAAGATTGTGTCGATGCAGTTTGATCATAAGCCGATTGTTTTGGCGAAGAAAAATCAAGAGATTGGAATTAAGGTTTCTAAAAAAGCGAGAGAGGGGGATACGGTTTACGAGGTGTAGTTATATGGTTTATGGTTTGGAGATTTTTTAAAGAGATTGGATTCCTTTCGGCCACGACGATTGGAGCGGGTGTTTTTGCTCTGCCCTATGTTTTTAATAGGGCTGGATGGATGGTTGGGCTTTTATTCCTTATAGTTTTATCTCTAATTGTGATTTTTGCGCAGAGACTTTATTTTCGAGTGATCGAGAAGACTGGTGGAGCGACAAAATTGCTCGGTTTAATTAAAGAAAAATTAGGAGTCAAGTTTTTTACAGTTGGTTTTGTCTCGATTATTTTGGGTTTGCTTTTGTCGCTTACGGCCTATCTTTTAATTGCGCAGAATTTTGTAAAACTAATTTTTCCAGACTTAGATTCTAATCTGGCTATTTTAATTTTTTGGGGTTTAGGCACAATCCCATTTTTATTTAGATTGGGGAAGTTGGTTTTGATAGAGCTCTTTGGTGCGGTGGTGATGTTTTTTATAATTTTTTATATTTTTGGATTTAGTTTGAATTCGGGTGGGGATATTTTTTCAATCTCGGCAATTAGTGGAGCCGATTTCTTTCTTCCCTTTGGAGTAGTACTTTTTTCTCTAGCCGGATGGACAGCAATTGAGCCGATTTTTGATTCGAGAAAAAAATCAGCGAAGGCGCATCCGCGAGGTTTTAGCTTAAGTATTTCTTTGGGAACGATTTTGTCCGCGATTTTTTATATTCTTTTTGTGGTGGCAATTTTTGGCTTAGCAACGGAGAGTGGTAGTGTTGGGGCGATTGCAGAGGATACGCTCTCTGGAATCGTGGGATGGTCGCCTTTAATGCTTGGCGTGATGGGAGTGTTGGGACTTTTTGCTTTGTGGACATCGTACTTACCGATTAGTTTGGAAATAAAAAATTCTTTGGAGAGGGATTTAGGGTGGAGCCCATTTTTGGTTTTTACAATTTTAGCTGGCGTGCCAATACTCGTAGCTCTTTTTGGAATTAAGGATTTTGTTTCGGTGTTGGGTTTGGCAGGAGGAATTTTTTTGGCGGTGCAATATATTTTAATAATTTTGGTGAGTCGGAGAGTTTTGATTTTAAAGCGGTTCGAGAAAATTTTAGCTAGTTTAGTGGTTTTGGCATTTATTTTAGCCGCGATTTACGAGATCTATTATTTTGTAATAAGATAGGAGCTGAAAAGAATTTCTAATGTCTAATTACTAATTTCTAAGAATCTTTGGATATTTTTTGTCCCCGTAGCTCAATGGATAGAGCGTGGGCCTCCGAAGCCTAAGATCGAGGTTCGATTCCTCGTGGGGACACTGCTTTATTAATTTGTAAGCAAGATTGAATCTGGTGATTAATGGTTTAGTATTATGGTATGGTTCCAAAAAATATTGTTTTGATTTCTGATCAAAAAGTTTTGCATTTGCCTATTGTAGAAAATAACGATCCCTTAGTTGATGTTCGAAACTTTCGAGAGATAGCAGTGGATTCTCGTAAAAATGAAGACTCGAATTCCTATTTTAAATTAAGACAGTTGGTCGTTGCAAAACTTTTTGAAGCTGCAAAATATTTACCACAAGGCGTTCGTTTTTTAGTGATTGAAGGACATCGACCTCTTTCGTTGCAGAAAAAATATTTTGATGAATATTCCTATGAACTTGAGAAGCTTCATTTGGATTGGGATAAAAATAAAATTTATCAAGAAGCAAGTAAATATATTGCTCCGCCAGAAATTATCCCACCACACTCTACTGGCGGGGCAGTAGACCTAACTTTAATTAAGGAAGACGGAGAAGAGCTTGATATGGGAACTGTACTTAATGTTGATCCGGAGAAAAGTGACAATGCTTGTTTTACTCTTGCGATGAATATTTCCCAGAAAGCAATGGATAATAGAAAAATTTTAATAGACGTTATGTCAAAAAGCGGTTTTGTAAATTATCCAACGGAATGGTGGCACTGGTCTTATGGTGATAGATATTGGGCATATCAAACGAACTCTTCGTGTGCTATTTTTAATTCTATTGAATAATTAAGGATATGGATAAAAAAGCGGAACTTAGAAAATTAGAGATTCAGATTAATAATGATTCGGCGTTACCTCTGCGGGAGTCTAATTTGGTTTTTGGAGAGGGGAATATTGATTGCGAGGTGATGTTTGTGGGAGAGGCGCCGGGTTTTCATGAAAATGAAAAAAGACGACCGTTCGTGGGGCGGGG
>CAZLXS010000015.1:1355-6305 GCA_964563735.1 uncultured Candidatus Saccharibacteria bacterium | reverse complement strand
GCCCCGATTTATATAATTCAAAATTTCTTTTTGCGGATTTTTGATTTCTTGGCTCATTGGTATAGAGATGGACTTCGAAAGATCTTGCGAGTTTTTATTGGAACCCTAGAAAAACTAGACGAGAGCTTGGCATTTCGAGTGACACTGGTGCATTTTTTTGAACCACTTTACAAGGACTACAGTTTAATTGGAAGAATTTTGGGGATAATTTTTAGGTCTGGAAGAATTGTGATTGGGGCAGTAGTCTATTTTTTGGTTGGATTATTTTTCCTTGTGATCGCTTTTGGTTGGGCGATTTTTTTGCCGTTTATAATTTTTCAGGCATTTAGTTAATCAATAAAATGAATCTAGATAAGGAGAAGCGAGAGTTAGAATTTTATTTTTCTGATCCAAGGGTGGAGATGGGTTTTCTGGGAAGACTGGTGATTCGAGTGGTGGGCTTTATTACTTTGATCGTTTTTGCAGTTGTTACTTTTTCCTTTTTAATTTCAAAATCAATCGAGGCACGTTATTTGGGAATTTTATTTTTACTGTTTTTAGCGGATTATTTTATTCACCGAAAAGAAGCAAGAAAGAATTTTAATTTTATGCCCCTCAGAGGGCGGATAAATTTGGCAGAATACGTGACGCCATCGGCTTTCGCTTCGATTAGTAAGGCGCTTGATCGGATTGGTTTAAAGCGAACTAATTTTTATTTGGAATTATTTGCGATTCTTTCGGGCCATCGAGGAATTAAGGACGGACTCGAGAGACTAGATGTGCCCTTGGAAGAATTTAATCAGAAGCTCGATGAGTTTATTAAAGATTGTGTGGGACAAAAAATTTATTCGAACGAAGAGATAAAAAAGATTACCGAGAAATTAGTGATCGCGGCGGCAGAGAGGGCGATCGATTTAAGGCATGCGCAGATTGAGTGTGGAGATGTGTTTTCGGCTCTTGGAGAGGTGGGCGAAGAGGAGGTTAATCGGATTTTAAATTTATTTTCGATTAATCCAGAGAACCTAGAACAGGCATTGGTTTTTGCTTCTATTCGAGATCAATTTAATTCGTGGAAAAATATTCCAAGAACGATTGCTGGTTTTGTGATGGGAGGCAAAAAACAGTTGCGTCATCGAATTATGAATCGAGCTTGGACGAGTAGACCAACGCCAACACTTGATGCCTATAGCACTGATTTTACTGATTTAGCGAGAGAGGAGGCGGTGGGTTTTCTGATTGGACACAAAGAGGAATACGAACGACTAGTAGACGCTTTAGCGAGGCCAGTTAACCCTAACGCGCTTTTGGTGGGTGAGGCGGGGATTGGAAAAGAAGTCATTGTGACTCATCTGGCTTGGAATTTATCTAAAGACTTGGTGCCAGCTAATCTTTTTGATAAGCGATTGGTGATGCTTGATCTATCGGGACTAGTGGCCGGAGCGGCGCCGGAAGAATTGCAGTTAAGATTGCAAATTATTGTAAAAGAGATAGAGCGAGCTGGAAATATAATTTTATATATTCCCGATATTCATAATTTAGTAAAAACTTCGGGGACGGCATATCTCTCAGCGGCCGATGCTCTGCTTCCAGTGATACGAAGCAACGCCTTCCCTATTGTTGGATCTACTTATCCGAAAGAATTTAAAGAAGCGCTCCAGCCACGGAGTGATTTAAATTCTATTTTTGAATCGATCAGGGTAAACGAAGTGAGTATAGAAGAAGCGGTTCGGCTTCTGTCTTACGAGAGTTTAATTTTGGAAAAACAAACAAAAATTAAAATTAGTTTTGGAGCGATTAGTAAGGCGGTGGAACTTGCAAAGAGATATTTTAGAAATAGATTCTTGCCGTCTTCGGCGAGTGATCTTCTAAAGGATGCGGTTTCGGAAGCGAGGAGATTTGAGGAAGAGATTTTACGACCAGAACGAGTGATTGCTACAGCAGAAACTAAAGTAAAAATTCCAATCAGAAAAGCCGGGAAAGAAGAAGCCGAAAAACTTTTAAAATTAGAAGAGATTATCCATGAGCGATTGATTGATCAGGTGGAGGCGGTGAAAGCTGTTTCGAATGTGTTGCGAGAGTATAGAAGTGGTTTAGCTAAAGCTGGTGGGTCAATCGCGAGTTTTTTGTTTGTGGGTCCAACTGGAGTGGGAAAAACCGAGCTCGCCAAGATTTTGGCGGGAGTGCAATTTGGATCACGAGAGGCGATGATTCGTTTTGATATGACGGAATATCAAGACAAGCAAAGTTTTTATCGTTTTATTGGTTCGCCGGACGGAAAAATTTCTGGAGCGCTCACGGATGCTGTCCTTGAGAAACCTTATAGTTTAATTTTACTGGATGAATTTGAAAAAGCCTTTCCGGATATTTTAGATTTGTTTTTGCAGGTTTTTGATGATGGACGATTAACGGATAATTTAGGTCGAGTGGTAGATTTTGAAAATACGATCATTATTGCTACTTCTAACGCTCACTCGGATATTATTAATGAATCCTTGCGATCCGGGCAGACGATGAGCCAGATTGCCGAGTACCTAAAAAAGAAGCTAACGGATGTTTTTAAGCCAGAATTATTGAATCGTTTCTCAAAAATTGTGGTTTTCAACAATTTATCCCCAGAAGATCTAAAAAAAGTGGCACTTATAAATCTGAAGGATTTTGCTAAAATCGTGGAAAATCAAGGAATTTTAATAGAGTTTGACCCAGAGGCGGTCAAAAGGATTGCTCAATTGGGCTATGATCCCGAATTTGGAGCTAGGCCACTTCAGAGAGTGATTGCGGATAAGCTTAGGGCGCCACTCGCAGAGAAGATCCTAAAGCAGGAGGCGGTAAAGGGGGCAAAACTTAAGGTGGTTTTGAAGGGGGAGAATGAGTTTGAGTTTGTAAACCAGTAGAGGAGAGGTGGTTTTGGTTTGCCCAAGCTAGTCTCTCGGGTTAAAATAGGGTTTAGATGCACATCAATATTAAGGTTGATTTCAAGCTGAATCGGGTAGTGAAATATTTTATCTTGGCTGATTTGGCGCTTTTGGCTGGCTGGGGATTGGTTCAGCCAGTTTTTGCAGTTTTTGTGAAGGAGCAAATTATTGGAGCGACGATTGTGACGGTGGGAACGGCGGCGGCGATTTATTGGATTTTAAAATCTTTTTTACAGATTCCAGTAGCGAACTATTTAGATAAAACCGATGGAGAGCTCGATGATTTTCGAGCACTCGTTATTGGGCTTTTTTTGGCAGCGATTACGGCTTTATGTTTTCTAGCGGTAACTAAAACTTGGCACTTGTATTTGGTAGAAATTTTGCACGCGGTGGCTTTTGCGTTTTATATTCCGGCGTGGTCGGCAATATTTTCGAGACACGTGGACAAGGAACACGTTTCATTCGATTGGTCGCTTGATAACACGGTGGCGGGGCTTTCGGCTGGAGTGAGTGGATTTTTGGGTGGGGTGATTGTTGGGCAATTTGGATTTTCGGCCGTATTCATTTTGGCTGGAGTTTTTTCTTTGCTTTCGGCTTTTATTCTGCTTTTAGCGCCACAGCTAATTCTGCCGAGAAAAACCATTGGCGAGCCAAAAATTATTAAAGATAAAACGCCAGTTAGTATGGGGCAATAAATCAATGACAACCGACAGAGAAATTTCAGCAGGAATAGTAGTATTTCGAAGAACTCCAGAGGGGCCGAAGTTTTTGGTCCTTTATCACGGACACAATTATTGGAATTTTGCGAAGGGAAAAATTGAAACCGAAGAGAAAAATTTTGAAGCCGCCTTGCGAGAAACCAGAGAAGAAACTGGATTACTTCAAAGAGATTTAAGGATTGTAAAAAATTTTAGAGCTTACGAGAGATTTACATTTAGACGAGCCGGTCGATCAATTTTTAAAACCGTAATTTTCTATTTGGCTGAGACTGATAAGAGAGAAGTGCGACTTTCTAAGGAGCATGAAGGGTATGGATGGTTTCTTTTTAGTGAGGCGCGCAAGATTCTTGGAAAATATCGAGACAGTCAAAAAGTTTTAAAAAATGCGTTTGAAACCCTTCAAGGACCAAGTGTTAAGCGTCGTGTCCCAAATACCCAGCGGACAGGTGTTGACGTACAAACAAGTAGCAATTCGCGCCGGACGACCCCAGGCCTTCCGAGCAGTCGGTAATATTTTAAATCGGCACGGTGGAATGGATAAGGGTATTCCGTGTCACCGGGTGATAAAGTCTTCGGGCGAGATTGGTGGGTTTGCTTGGGGAACGAAGAAGAAAATTAAAATGCTTAAAGCGGAAGGATATTCAAGTGGCTACAAGAATACAAATTAATACAAATATACTAATTTAAATTTATTTGTATATTCGTAAAAATACGTATTTTTGTAGCTTGTTTATTGGATCGCTTTTTCTACTATTTTTTGGAAGGTGGCCGGTTCGTTTTCGGCTAGATCAGCCAAGATCTTTCGATCTAGTTTAATGTTGGCTTTTTTGAGAGCAGAGATGAGTTTGCTGTAAGTTGTATTGTGTTCTCTGGCGGCGGCATTGATCTTAACTTGCCAGAGGGTTCGGTAGGTGCGCTTTTTTTCCTTGCGACCACGGAAGGAGCGGGCGAGAGCATGAAGAAGAGCTTCCTTAGCGGCGCGTTCTTTAGATTTGCGACCCCAACGAAAACCTTTGGTTTGTTTTAAAACCTTTTCTCTTTTTTTGTGGGCAATAGTTCCACGTTTAACTCTAGGCATTGTAGTTTAGTAGTTTAAAATTCTTCTTTTGCTGTAATCCAAGCTATGGGTTTTTCTTTTCTGGCGGATTTGTTTGCCATTTTTCTTGCTCTTAAAGTGATTCACGCCCATAGAGCGGTGAATCATCTTGCCGGTTTTGGTCATTTTAATCCTCTTGGTAACGCTTTTGGTAGTTTTGGCTTTCATAGTTTCTTGCTTCAGGTGTTTAAATGTTGCTCTACTATACTATTAGAACCCTCTTTTTGCAAGGGTCAGCCCTTAT
>CAZLXS010000015.1:0-1255 GCA_964563735.1 uncultured Candidatus Saccharibacteria bacterium | reverse complement strand
ATTTATTGGCAATTTGGACAAACATACCTCGGCCGCCAAATTTAGGAGGGCTAATAATCTTGAATTCTATGGGAATCATCTTTAAAAATTCGTTTAATTTCTGGGAAGCCCAGTCTTTGTTATATTTCTCGCGTCCCCTTAAACGAAGGCTGATTTCAACTTGATGGCCGTCTTTCATGAACTTTTCGAGCTGGCGCATGCGGATTAAAAGGTCATTTTGAGCGGCTCGAGCGCTAATTTGAACTTGTTTTAGACCAGCTGTCTTTTGGGCGAGGCGTTCTTTTTTCTCTTCTTTTTCCTTCTGATAGCGATATTTGTCAAAACTCATCAGTTTGGCAACTGGTGGGTTGGCGTTGGGGACGACTTCGATGAGGTCAACTTGCCGATCTTGGGCCATTTGAAGGGCCTCTTTTAAACTAAAAACGCCAAGACTCTCACCTTGGTCGTCTAGAAGGCGCAGTTCTTGGGCGGTTATTTGATTATTGGTACGAACCCTTTGGATAGCTATGGCTTTAGGAGTTGATTTATAACGGGTGTATTATAAGCAGTTTTTGGGAAAAAGAAAAGACGGAATCTTGAGATCCCGTCTTATGGTGGGTGCAGACCTAGGGTCTGCGAAAATTTATCTGTCGCGCTGTGAGTGAGCGGGAGTATCTGCGTTATATAGAGAATGTTTCTAAGGAGCTTCCCTAATTATAGCACGGTGAGGTGGGGTGCAAGGGGGGGCTGTGGAAAACTATTCGCTCACCTTTTGCTCTAGAGGACCAGAGTGGTTCGATTCCTGCGATCGAACCCTCTTGCATCTCAAAGTGATGAGTCGTCTAAAGACGACACCAAGCTCATCACTTTTCCGACAGCTCCGCTAGAGCAAAAGGTTCGCTCAGGTATAAAAAATGAGGCTTCTCCCAAGAGAATAACTCGCTCAGGTATAAAAAAAGGCTCCGCTAGAGCAAAAAATTTGCTCAGATAGAGAAGTGTTCGGTGCTATTTTATGTTCTCTAAATTGCCGTTTAGGATGATTGGATTTATGGATTCCAGCTCTTCCCGTATATAGGGTTGGTTAGGGAGGGGGTTCAAGGTAAAAATCTTTTTGCCTAAGTAGTGGGCAAAGCCCATTTCCATAAAAGTATTAGCGCCGATGTAGTTTTCTATCTCTGGCTTAGAAAAGTTGGTGACCAAAATGGCTCCGGAGTTTTCGATTTTTTTCATATGCTCCCCCATTAGATTGAGATTTTGTTTGGCTTCCACTCGAGAA
>CAZLXS010000014.1:10929-12166 GCA_964563735.1 uncultured Candidatus Saccharibacteria bacterium | reverse complement strand
TGACTTCTGACAAAACAACGCCGATCCAGAGGAAGCTGGATCAGTTAAGAAGAGAGGGAGAGGAGAGATCGGCGGAGAGATTAGCCAAAGATCTAAACTATCCATATTTAGATCTCACTAAGACAGCGGTTTCGCTCGAAGCTTTGAGAATATTAACTAAAGAGAGAGCGGAGTTGGCTCAGGCGGCAACGGTGACGGTAGATGGAACAAAAGTAGCTTTGGCGGTAGCCGATCCAAAACTCCAATCAACCGTCGAAGTTTTAAAAGAGCTAGAGGAGAAACACTTTAAAGTAAAAGTTTTTGTGGCTTCACTCTCTGGGATTAAGCAGGCTTGGCATTTGTACGAGTTTGTGCCGGATCAGAGTAAAGACATTACTGGCAAGGTGGATATTCAAAAAGCCAAGTTTGAGGAGTTTTCAAAAAAATGGAAAAACTTAGAAGAATTTAAAACAGAGATTGAGGGGTTGGATATTGCGCACACTACGACAACGGATATTCTAGAGATGATTTTGGCGGAGGCCTTGGCGGTGGGCGCATCGGACATTCACTTTGAGTCCCAAGAGGGAGAGATTCGAGTTCGGTTTAGAATTGACGGGCTATTGCATGATGCGTTGCCGAACTTCCCTATGGGGAGTTATGACAAATTGGTTTCTAGGATTAAATTGCTTTCGGGTTTAAAGATGAATGTGCATGGGGAACCCCAAGATGGAAGATTTACGATCGAGCTGACTGCAAAAGAAATCGAGATGAGAGTCTCGATCATCCCTTCGCAGTTTGGCGAAACGATTGTGATGAGAATTTTGAATCCCGATGCGATTCGGGTGAGCTTGGCAGAGTTGGGTTTACGAGAAGATGATTTAGAGCTGGTGGAGAAGCAGTTAGTAAAACCAAACGGACTAATTCTGAACACTGGTCCGACCGGTTCTGGAAAAACCACAACACTTTATGCTTTTTTGCAACATCTTTCTAATCCAGAAACAAAGATTATCACCATTGAAGATCCGATTGAGTATAGATTAGAGGGGATCGAGCAAACGCAGGTTGATGCGCGAGCGAACTACACTTTTGCGAAAGGACTTCGAGCAATTGTGCGACAAGATCCAGATGTAATTTTGGTTGGAGAGGTGCGCGATTTGGAAACTGCCGAGATTGCGATGCAGGCGGCTTTAACGGGACACACAGTGCTTTCAACGTTGCATACTAATGATGCAGTGGGGTCGGTACCGCGATTAGTGGA
>CAZLXS010000014.1:7454-10829 GCA_964563735.1 uncultured Candidatus Saccharibacteria bacterium | reverse complement strand
TGCTTTCAACGTTGCATACTAATGATGCAGTGGGGTCGGTACCGCGATTAGTGGATTTAGGGGTAAAAACGGCAACGATTGGTCCGGCTTTGAATTTGATTATTGCGCAGAGGTTGGTGAGAAAACTGTGTGAAAAGTGTAAAAAACAAAAAAAATCGTCAGAAGACGAGCTTAAAAAAATAAATGGATTAGTTCAAAAAATTTCTGGGCGAGTGAATAAAAAACCGTACGAGAGTTTTACGATTTATGAAGCAGTGGGGTGTGTGGTATGCAATGGATTTGGATATAAAGGAAGAATTGGAATTTTTGAATTTTTAGAAACGGGGCCAGAATTTGAAGAAGTAATTTTGAAAGAGGCTTCGGAGGTGGCGCTGAAGCGTTTTGCGGTGGCGCAGGGGATGGTGACAATGCAACAGGATGGGATTCTAAAGGTATTAAAAGGGATTACGACTTTGGAGGAGGTGGAAAAGGTGACTGGGTCTGTTGAGTCTTAGGGTTAGCTGAAACAATGCGAACCTGCTAATTAATACGAACACTGCGAATATGAATAGGTGAAGTTGATTTTGTTTACAACAAAAACCGAGCTCACATCGTCTCCGAAAGCTCTTCTTTAAAAAATTCTTTTGTTACTTCATTTTTTTCTGCTGATTCTCAAAAAACCACAATGAGAATATTTTTTTATTTTACGAGCCGGTTTTCTAGATTTAGGATTAGTACCATTAGTACATAATGATAGGAATACCCTTCGACCCTGCTCAGGGTCATTCTCATAATGTTATGAGAATGAGTTATCCACTGGCGAAGAGGACGGATGTGTGAGAAGGTTATAAATGTTGTAGATGTTCTAAGTGAGGCGAATCCTTCGACTTAGCTCAGGATAAAATGTTCTAGATATTGGAAGTTGGAGTTTTAAATATAAAAAATCGCCGAGCTTGGAGCTGGTTCTTAATTAATGAGATAGATAACCGACTTAAATCTGGGGGCCGACCCTTAGGGAGGGAGGCAAAAATCTCTTCTAAATTAAAATTTAAAAGAGGTTAGAATTATTCCGAGGATAGGTTTCGCCGAAGCCAAACCGTCCTGGGGGACTAAGAATGATTCTGTTCCCCAGATTTAAACCAACTATATATTCCAAATCTACGCTAGATTCTAGCATAGAATTTATTATTTGTCAATAGATTCGGCAAGCTCACTATAAGTTCTTCTAAAAGGAGCTCTTTTCGCCTTTTTGGGCGGCTAGGGATACTATTCTCGTTTGTTTTGTTGTATTTGTCAAACTAGCTTAGTTTAATTCAAATTAAGCGGATTTTGTGTTAAATTGCGACTATAAGACAATGGCGGAAAATCCTAATTTTTCAATTAATAACGAGGACAAAACGATTGATCAAGCGTTAAGACCCACGGTGTGGGATGAGTATGTGGGACAAGAAAGAATTAAAGATAACCTCCACGTGATTATGGAGGCCGCGAAAAAAAGGAACGAGCCGATTGACCATCTTTTATTTTCTGGTCCGGCTGGCTTAGGGAAGACAACCTTGGCTTGCTTGGTCGCGAAAGAGCTGGGGGCAAATTTAAAAATTACCTCGGGGCCGGCGCTCGAAAAGGCGGGAGATATTGCGGCGATTTTAACCAATTTAGAAAGTGGCGATGTTTTATTTATTGACGAGGCGCACCGGATGAACCGGATGATTGAGGAGGTTTTGTATCCGGCGATGGAGAGTCGGAAACTGCATTTGATGGTGGGGAAGGGGCCATCGGCGCGGAGTTTAACTTTAGACTTGCCGGCGTTTACGCTCGTTGCCGCAACAACGAGAGAAAATTTGCTTTCGGGTCCGCTTCGATCGAGATTTGGAGCAACTTTTCGTTTAACGTACTACGAACCAGAAGATATTCGAACAATCATAGATCGATCGGCAAAAATTTTGGGAGTAAAAATGTTGTCCGAGGCGATAGAGCTTTTAGCACAGGCATCGAGAGCCACGCCACGAGTAGCTAACCGATTATTAAAGAGGGCGAGAGATTACGCGGAAGTGCATGGCGGAGGAGTGGTAGATTTAAAAATGGCGCGCCAAGCTCTACATCTTTTAGATATTGATGAGCGAGGGCTTGAGCCAAGTGATCGAAGATTGCTTGAAACAATTATTAATAAATTTAATGGAGGCCCAGTGGGGGTGGGAACTTTGGCGGCGGCACTGAACGAAGAACGGGGTGTGATTGAAGACATCTATGAACCGTATTTAATGAGTTTGGGTTTTTTGCAGAGATCTTCGGCGGGGCGATTGGTGATGCCTGCGGCGTATGAACACCTCAAGCTTAAAAAAGATTCTGGGAATTTGTTTTGAGATACTAATATACAAATGCATGCGAATGATACAAATAATGTAAGCAAATTAATTCGTATAAATTAGTATCATTAGTAGTATTAGTATATTGGTATCGTTATCTATTATGGTAATAATTAGCGAATGGTTGCCGAATCCGGTTGGGAAGGATGCCGAGGGGGAGTGGGTAGAGCTTTTTAATAACGGTTCCCATTCTGTGGGTCTTGCTGGATGGAGAGTGGAGGCGGGGAAAAGTAAATTTTATTTGAATGGAGAAATCGCCTCTGGGGAATATTTACTTTTAAAAAGACAAAATACGAAGTTATCACTTGTAAATGAAGATGGAAAGATTAGCTTATTTGATTCAAGTGGAAAATTAGTTGATAGTGGATCTTTTTTTGGATTGGCGGCCGAGGGTAAAAGTTATAGCAGAGTGGAGAGCGGAAATTATTTTCCTCCGAAGGAGGATCCGCCTACGGCGGAGGAAAATAATTTTTTGTTGTCCGATCCAACGCCGGCGACGAAAAATGTTTTTTCTAATTTTTTAATGGAGAGCTCGCCTTATATAATAGGTAAGCCACTTAACGCGCAGATTGATTTATGGAGGGGTGGGGCGCTCTCTTTAGTGGTGGCTTTGATCATTGCAGGTTTACTGGTATTTTTAGTACAAAGAAATGAAGACTTACAAGAGCTCTTCTTCGGAAGAGACGAAGAAAATTGCTAAAGACTTAGCAATAAAACTAAAACAAAAAATTCAGACAGAGAAAAAAGCTGTGGTGATTGCTTTGTTTGGTGATTTGGGGGCGGGCAAGACTACTTTTGCGCAGGGTTTTATTTGGGGTTTTGGAATTAAGAGTAGAGTGAGTAGTCCAACCTTTATTATTTTTAAGCGATTTAAAATTGGCGGTTCTAAATTTAAGAATTTATATCATTTTGATTTGTATAGAATAAAAAAGATAAATGAACTAGGAGTTTTGGGAGTACAAGAAATTTTTGATGATCCGCAAAATATTATTTTAATTGAGTGGCCAGAGAGGGCAAAGAAAATTTTGCC
>CAZLXS010000014.1:0-7354 GCA_964563735.1 uncultured Candidatus Saccharibacteria bacterium | reverse complement strand
ATCCGCAAAATATTATTTTAATTGAGTGGCCAGAGAGGGCAAAGAAAATTTTGCCAAAGGATGTTTTAAAAATTGTTTTTAAATATGGAAAGAAAGAGGAGGAGAGAATAGTTGAAGTGTTTTAGATGTTGTAAGTGAGGCGAGTGGGTATGGCTAATATGAAACTAACGACTTACGACCAACAACTAAGTACTAGCGATTGGGTTTACTTTTAGGTGATTTATCCGTATAGTGATTTTTACGTAAACTAGCTGTTTAACAATTAACAAGGAGGTTTTTTGTGGATCGAAAGTTTCTGTTTAGTTGGATGGGAGCACTTTTCTTGTTGCTCGTCGTTCCCGGATTAATTTTATCCTCGAAGAAGGACGCACCAGAATTAGTGCTTGCAAACGCTAGTCCTGTGGATCAGAGCATGGAGACGCTGTGCTACCAGAAGATGGATTCAGAATATCTAATTCCGGCTGTTTGGATCGACTTTGCAAGTTCTTCCAAGAGGGCCGATCCGTTTTCATTCTTTTTGATTCGACAGTTTGATGATCGAGAAAGGATTCTAATTCAATTAGAATTTCTGGGAACCGGAATCATGGTTGATCGTTTCTACGGGGATTCAATATTGATTGAAACAACGGAAACGATTCGAGCTAACGGACGACTCAAGAAAATTCCAGACACTCCAGTTTGCTTTTACTTGATGGCCGGAGAGGTTGATCGGATACTTGAATCTGAGGTGGTGATTAAATTGCCCAACGATTTAATCGATCCTGATTGGTTGGACTATATCGTGAGGACGGCAATTCTCCGAAATCCGGCGTGGAGATTGCCTGAAAATCTACTGGCCGAGGACAGTATATATGATTAGTAGATTTTGAGTGGTAAATTTTGGGAGGGGAAATGAATCCCCTCCTTTTTGTTATGATTAAGATATGAATAAAGAAGGGATAGCGTGCAAAGAAGATAAGGATATTGTAAATCCGATGGAACGAGGAATGGCAGAGGATGGAAAGACTAAAACACTCCTCGAGATGTCTTTAGTGGATCACCAAAGAATGGCTAGTTCATTGGGAGAGAGCGAACTTGACCTACGGATGAGAGAAAATCCAGAGAAGACCCTTGGGGAGTTGATGACTGACGGCGAGGTGAGAGATTTTTTGAATAAACAAATAGAACATTTGGAGATAATAGGAAAGATAGCTCGGAGTGTGGAGGCGAGTGAGGTGGAGCAAAATCTATTTTTAGAGGGAAGGAAAGATTTTGAACAAATGGTGGAATATTTAGATAAGCTTGGTAAATTGCCGGCAGATTTTGAGGATGGCAAGATTTAGGGTGTAGCCACTAGGGTTTAGGGTTTGGGAAGTTGAAAATTTTCGCCCAGAGGAGTTTGCCTGCTCTGCCTCAGGCGGAAGATATTAATGCTTAGAATTTGTATAATAGGGTAATGAAAACTCTGCTTTTGATTGATGCCAATTCCTTGATCCACCGTTCTTTTCATGCCCTGCCTCCGCTTACGTCGCCGGATGGTCAACCCACCAACGCGCTCTATGGGGTTTCGACAATTCTTTTAAAGATTTGGAAGGATGAAAAGCCGGATTATGCGGCGGCTCTTTTTGATCGGCCGGAACCGACTTTTAGAAAAGAACAATATAAAGAATACAAAGCCCAAAGGGTGAAGGCACCGGACGAATTAATTTCTCAGATTATTGAGACCAGAAATTTGTTTACTAGTTTTGGGATTAAGGTTTTTGAAAAACCGGGATTTGAGGCGGATGATTTAATCGCGACGTTAGCACAAAAATTTAAAGACGTACCTGATTTGAAGGTAATAATTTTGACTGGCGATTTGGATACTTTGCAGATGGTGGAGGGAGAGAAGTTGGTGGTGCGAACTTTTCGAAAGGGAGTGACGGATACTTACACCTATGATGAAAGAGCGGTGAAGTTGAGGTATGGACTGGATCCAGAACAATTATTGGATTACAAAACAATGGTGGGGGATGTGTCCGACAACATTAAAGGAATCCCTGGAGTGGGACCCAAAACAGCAACAGAGATTTTGCAAAAATATGGAACGTTGGATAATTTTTTAGAGAATATAGAAAAAGAACCGAAGTTGGCAAAAAAGATTGTGGGGCAAGAAGAACATTTGGCTCAATCAAAGATGCTAGTGACTTTGATTAAGGATGTGCCGCTGCCATTTAGCGGAATTGATGATTTGAAGATCTTAGAACAGCCAAGTGTGGTAGTGGAATATTTTTCTAAACTGGGATTTGAAAGTTTGAAGAAACGGATGGGTGGATTAATTGGCGAAGACAAATCAGAAGCAGTTGGTTCTGCGCCTTCTAAAAAAATCAGAGGAGTGGTCGCCGGAGGAAGCATTCTGCAGGGATCAATGTTTGGGAGTGCGCAGTCTTTGGTATCCCATGATGTTATTTTTGTTGGAGATTCGCTCGAAGCGAATAATTTTGATTCGAAAAAATTGAAAGTTGGATTTGATCTGAAAAATAAAATTAAAAAATTTTGGAATGAAAAATTAGATCTAAAAGGGCCATATTTTGATTTAGGAACAGCTTTTTGGTTGTTGGATCCAGATTTTAAAAAATATGATGCGCAAGCGGTTTTCAGAAAATTTTTGAAGAAGGATTTTGATGGGGATTCGGAGAGGTTAAGAGAAGCTTTTAATTATGTGGAAAAACAAATAGAGGAATACGAGATGGTTGAGGTGGTAAACCAGATTGAGATGCCAATTATTAGAACTTTGGCGCGAATGGAGAGGAGGGGGATCTTTGCGAATGAGAAAAAATTAAAAAAATTAGATGAAGAGATTAGTAAGGCGATAAAAGAGGCGACTTTTAAAATTTATAAAATAGCCGGACAGGAGTTTAATATCAATTCACCCAAACAAATGGGGGAGATTCTTTTTGATGTTTTAAAGATTGATGATCATGGAGTAAAGAAAACTCCGGGAGGAGCTCGTTCGACTAACTTTGAGGTTTTAGATTCGATTCGAGATCGACACGAGATCATCCCTTTGATTATGCAGTACCGAGAACATTTTAAAATTCAATCAACTTATGTGCGACCACTCTTAGGTCTTCGAGATGAGAACGGCTTGATCCATACGGAGTTCATTCAGACTGGAACGGCAACTGGAAGAATTAGCTCGCAAAATCCTAATTTACAAAATATTCCGCAAGAATCAATGTGGTCGGAGAAATTGCGATCAACTTTTGAGGCAAAAGCTGGACATTCTTTTTTATCTTTCGATTATTCGCAGATAGAGTTAAGAGTTTTGGCGGCTTTAGCTAGGGATAAAAATATGCTTGAAGCTTTTAGAAGGGGGGAGGATATTCATACTCTAACTGCCTCAAAAGTTTTAGGAATTCCCATGGAAAAGGTTCAGACCAAGGATCGACGCTTGGCTAAGACTCTAAATTTTGGATTGATTTATGGAATGGGGGTTTCGGCTTTTCAAAAGACTAGTGGTCTTCCTCGCGCGGAGGCGCAGAATTTTGTGAATGCTTATTTTCGCGAGTTTTCGGCGATTAAAGACTGGCAGGAAAAAATTAAAAAAGAAACAAGGAGTCTTGGATATGTGAGAACAATGAGTGGAAGGAGAAGGTACCTGCCGGATATTAATTCTGGCCAGCCGCGATATGTGGCAGAGGCAGAGAGGGCGGCAATTAATCAACCGGTGCAGGGGATGGCGGCGGATGTTATAAAAATGGCGATGGTGAGGATTGGTAAAAAAATAGAGGAAGAGAAGAATCTTAATGAAGGAGTAGAGATGTTGCTTTCGATCCATGACGAATTGCTCTTCGAAGTTCGCGATGATATGATTTTTATAGTTTTACCTATCTTCAAGGAAATAATGGAGGGAGCTTTTGACTTGGGTGTGCCACTTAAAGTAGAGGCGGCTCGAGGAAAGGATTGGGGTCATATGGAGAAAATAAAAATATGAATGAGGTAGAAAAAAATAAATATCCGCAATTTGAAAAAGCAGACCATTCTGCAGAAATAAAGTTCTTTAAATTATTTTTCTTTCCGTTTATGGTTCTGGTGGCTTTGTTTGCGATCGGATTTTATTTTTTAAGAATTCCAACTAATTTAGCCATAATGGGGGCGGCTTTTGTGGTGGCGATTGTAATCGGTTTTTCTTTTGTTTTCTTTAGGATTTTAAAGATTGGAGAGAAAATAAAAAACGAAAGTTTAGGAGTTCAGAGTATAGTAGTTAATTTGGAAGATGGTCTGATTGTTTATGATCGAGATTTTAGAGTGATGTTTTTTAATCCGGCGGCTGAGCATATTTTTAATTTAAGAGCGCAAGATGTGATTGGGAATACAGTGACACCGCAAGACGCGGAACGAGAGGGGTGGAAATTATTTGCTCAGGTAATTTACCCCACTTTAGCGCCTACAGTTTTAAGTAGATCGAAGCAGGGGGTTTATCCGCAGATTATGGATATTTCGTTTGAGGATCCGGAGCTTGATTTTCGGGTGACGACTACGCCGATTACTGATAGCTTGGGGAGCTTGGTTGGATTTATGAAGACGGTGAACGATCGAACTAGAGAACAGTTTTTGCTTCGATCAAAAAGCGAGTTTGTGACGGTGGCTTCGCATCAATTGCGAGGCCCGATTACGAATGTGACATGGGCACTCGAAACTTTAAGTAAGGATCAAACTTTGAATGCGGAGAGCCGGTCGTTGGTGGAGAACGGCTTAACGGCTGGGCAGTTGCTTCTCAAAATCATTGAAGACTTGATCAATGTGGCAAAGATCGAAGAGGGTCGTTTTGGATATACGTTCGAGCCGATTGATTTAGCGGAATTTATTAATCGTATTTTGGCAGACCTTTTGCCACAGGCGAAGCGATCTGGAATTAAGCTTTACTTTGATCGACCTCGAGATCCATTGCCCGAGGTAATGGCGAATCGAGATAAGCTGCTGGTGGTTTTTTATAATTTTATTGATAACGCAATTAGGTATAACGTACCAAATGGTGAGGTGGTGGTGAAGGTGGAAAAATTAGAAGGACAGCCGTTTGTGCAAGTGAGTGTGGTGGATACTGGGATAGGAATTCCACAGGACGAATTAAATAAATTATTTGGGAAATTTTTTCGAGCTTCTAATGCCCTTAAATTCCAAACCGAAGGTTCTGGTCTGGGATTGTATATAAATAGAAATATCATTATGGCGCATGGTGGGCAGTTGTGGGCGAAGTCTGAGCTCAATCGTGGAACGGCTTTTTATTTTACACTTCCAACAGATCGAAGCGTGATTCCAGATCGAGTAAATTTACCGGAGGAAGAAGCGTTAAATTGATGCAAGCCATGCGAACCTGCCTGTCGATAGACAGGTATATGCGAACACTGCGAATATTGTAATTAGCTAATAGGGTGTAGGAGATGGGGTTTAGATTTTAGGTATTAGGATTTAGGGTTTATTATGAGTGGGTGCCGGAATTGCCAGAAGTAGAAACAGTGGTAAGAGATCTAAAAAAACGCGTGGTGGGGCGGGTGGTTTTGGATGCTTGGACGGATTGGCCTAACTACTTTCTAGATCCCAAGAGTAGAATTCGGGGGATTCAAGGGAAGAAAAAATTATTTTTGGATTTCAAGAAAAATATTATAGGAAGAAAGATTGTGGAGGTGGAGCGGAGGGGGAAGAATATTTTAATCCACCTTTCGGGTGATTATTTGGTTTTGATCCATCTAAAGATGACGGGGCATCCATTGCTCGGATGTTGGAGATTGGAAGGTGGGAGTTGGAAGTCAATTCAAAATTCTAAGGAGATGATCGATCCGAAGAATGCGTTTATTCGATTGATCTTTTTTTTGAATGGGAAAAAATCAGAGAGCATGTTGGCGCTCTCTGATATGCGAAGATTCGCTAAGGTGCTTTGCGGTCCAAAAGAGAAAATTTTAAATTTAAAAGAATTAAAGAATCTTGGTCCAGAAATACTTAATTTAAGTTTCGTAGATTTTAAAAGAATTATTAAGAGCAAGAGAGGGGTGATTAAGTCGGTTTTAATGGATCAGAGTTTTGTGGTGGGGATTGGAAATATTTATTCAGATGAGGTTTTGCATTTAGCAAAAATTCACCCACTTTGTCGAATAGAAAAAATAGGAGATAAGAAAATTAAATTATTATTTGATTCGATTAAGAAAATATTAAACAAGGGGATTAAGCTTCGGGGAACTAGTTCAGATGATTTTAGAGATACTTTTGGGAAAAAAGGTGGGTATGGTACGGTGATTTTGGTGTATCAGCGACATGGTCTAAAATGCAAAAAAGGACATAAAATTGAACGAATAAAAGTTGGTGGCCGGTCGGCGCATTTTTGTCCAGAATGTCAGAAATTAGTAATATGATACCAATATACTAATATTACGAATAATACAAATAATACTAATGTTTTTACTTAGGAGATGATTATATTTTTACACGGAGCCGATGACTATAGGCGAGAAGAAAAGAAGCGAGCGATTGTGGAGGAGTTTAAGAAAAAAAGATCTGGTCTCGCATTGGCTAGTTTTGATTTTGAAAACGAGACAAGAGAGAAGTTTGATCAGTTGAATAATTTTTTAGCCAATCAGTCTATTTTTGAATCAGCCAAGATGGCGGTTTTAACTGGAGTTTTTGAAATTGAAGCGAAAGAGTTGATGGAAATTTTAGAAAATATTAAACAGAATAAGGCGATATCCGTTTTGATTTCAGAAAAAGAAAAAATTAAAAAAGATTTTTCATTCCTATTGGAAAAGCCAATCTTAGCCCAAGAGTTCGATCACTTAGAGGGAGTGGCGTGGGAAAAATTTTCAAAAACTGAAGCAGAGAAACGTTCTTTAAAATTGGAGCCAGATGTTTTTAAATTATTATTAAATGTTTTTTATCAAAATTCTTGGGGGCTTATAACCGAGTTAGACAAGCTGGCTTTCTTGAGTGACTCAAGCCGAATTCGAGAAGCGACAATCGGGGAGCTTCAATTACCGCTAGATTTTTGGAGTTCGATTATGGGTTTCAAGAGTAGGTCAATCAACGCTCGGTTTTTGGCGCTGGAAAAAATTTTAGGAAAGGGGGAGCCAGCAGCAAAAATTTTTAATTTATTGGCTTATCAATTTCCAGAGAGAAAAAAAGAAATGGCGGAATATGATTTGATGGTGAAGTCGGGAAAGTTGGAATACGAAGAAGCGCTACTCAGTTTAGTGATTAGCCACTAGGGGGTAGGGTATAGAAGCGAATGACTAATTAACCTAATTTCTTCCTCCGGAGGAGCCTGCCTGTCCCTGCCTACCGGCAGGCAGGCGGTAGGCAGGGATCCGCCTCAGGCGGAAATTTCTAATCAAATCCCAATGACTAA
>CAZLXS010000013.1:0-12206 GCA_964563735.1 uncultured Candidatus Saccharibacteria bacterium | reverse complement strand
CTACTCCGACCTATACCGCTCCGACTCCGACTTATACGCCGACCCCAGTCACCACCCCAACCCCTGTCACCACTCCTAGCAAGACCACAACCAAGCAGAGCATCAGCGCCAGCGCCTACGATTCCGCCGAATCCATCAGGGCAGAATTAAACAGTATGGCTTTGCAGTTGATTGGAATTCTCTCTATTCTAGGTAGATAGGATCAGAAATTTGTTAGATGTTAGAAAAACAACCCCGCCATGGCGGGGTTGTTTGATCCTTGAAAATCCCCACAATTAGGGGCAATATTAAGGCAAACAAATGACTAAATCCATTGAGCTTATTAAAGCAATTTCGCTACTTCTTATCCCTTTGGTTATCGCAGGGGGTGGTTGGATGATTCAAAAATCAATCCAAAATTCCAATCTTGATCGCGACTATGTTCAGATCGCCATTTCAATATTGCAAGACAAAGATTCTAGCGAGGGCTTAAGAACTTGGGCTACAGAAATTTTAAATAAAAAATCGCCAGTGCCACTTCAAAATTCATTAGCTAAAACTTTAATTAATGGATCAAGCTCTCTGCCGTCCTTTCCTTTTTTTGGTAATCCCGTTTATCAATCAAGCTCTTCAATCAAGTGTAAGAGTAATGAAGTTCAGAGTGTATATTTGGGTAAGAATGGTTTTGAATATAGATGCATCACAGATAATAGCCCACTAGGAATATTTATAAAATAATTGTAATTGTTATAATAAAACCAAGGTCAAATTATAAATAAAAAACAAAAATTATGTCCAATATAATTTTAGTAATTATTTTTGGTTTCGTCGGTGGGGCAGTGCGCGGGTTAGTTGGTTATCTAAAGTATCGCAGTTCGTATAAAAACACTACCTTTGTATTAAATTATTTCGCATTAAGCGTTGGTATCTCTGGCGCAGTTGGACTCATCGCCGCTTGGGTAACTATGGACTTAGGGCTCACTTTCTTGGGGTTACCTTCAATTACGCCATCACTAGCTATTGTGATCGGCTACGCCGGAGGCGACTTCATCGAGAATGTTTTTAAGATTATCACTGGCAAAACCTCGCTTTTCCAATTAACTTTGTCCACTAGGTAGTAATTAAATTAAAACTATCTAGCTCGTTCTTGTTTTTTTGATGAATGTTTCCAAGTTTCCCGAATACGACAACCACGAGTTAATCTCGTATTTTAATGACGCCAAAACTGGTCTTCGCGGTTTTATTGCCATCCATAATACTAATCTAGGTCCAGCAACCGGAGGCACTCGTTATTTTCCATATAAATCAGAAGAAGAAGCGCTTCGCGATGTTTTAAAGCTATCGCGATCTATGACCTATAAATGCGCTCTAGCGAATGTTCCTTATGGTGGTGGTAAGGCGGTAATTATTGCTAATCCTAAAATTAAAAAATCAGAAAAATTTTTAAAAGCCTATGCTGATAGGATTAATTTATTTAATGGAAAATTTACGACCGGTGAAGACGTTGGCATAGATGTAAAAGATATCGATTTCTTATCTTCTAAATCCAAATTCATTTTTGGTCGTAGTAATGTAGCGGGAGATCTTGGCCCTTGGGCAGCTTTGGGAGTATTTTATTCTATTAAAGCTTCTCTAGAATTTATTTTTAAAAGTTCTGATTTTAAAGATAGAACTTTTGCTATCAAGGGTTTAGGTAAGGTTGGCTATGATTTGCTCAATCTTATCTATGAATCCGGTGGTCGCAAAATTTTTGTAGCCGACATCAATACTTCAACGCTTAAAAAAGCTCAAAAGAAATTTCCAGAAATAAAAATTGTTTCCCCAGTTAGTATTCATAAGCAAAAAGTTGATGTATACGCACCCTGCGCTCTGGGTGGAGATTTTAATCAAAAAAATATTAAAGATTTAAGGTGTAGGATAATTTGCGGAGGAGCTAATAACCAGTTAGAAAATAACGAGGTTGGATTGGGTCTTTATAGGCTAGGGATTACCTATGTTCCCGACTATTTGGCTAATGCTGGTGGGATGATTAATGTTCTGGCCGAGCACAATAAGTCCGGATACAAAATCAGTTGGGTTAAAAATAAGTGCAAGGAAATTGAAAACACCACCCGAAAAATTCTCTTGCAGGCGGCGAAAAACAATAAACCGCCCATTCTTGTAGCCGACCTAATTGCGGAGAGTAGGTTTAGTAAGTTTAATTCAGAATCTATTAAATATTTGGTATAATCAAGCTCGTGATTAGTAAGTCTAGATTTAATGACGATGCTTCCAAGATCATTAAATCCATCAGGGAGAAACGTTCTGATTTCTGGAGCAGAGAGGAGAAAAAAAACTCTCTCCAACTTTTCCACCGAGCCTCAAAGAGCGTTCCGGCTTATAAGGATTTCCTTAAAAAGAACAAGGTAAATCCAGATAAAATAAAAACTTACGAAGATTTCATCCTTGTTCCTCCAGTTAATAAAAAAGATTATCTAAAATATTACCCCATAGATAAACTTTGCTGGCCGGATGCTTTTAAATCTCCGCAAGTTTTTACATCAACTTCTGGTTCAACTGGAACCCCCACGTATTTTCCTAGAAGCGAGAGATTAGATTGGGAGGCTTCTATTATTCATCAATTATTTTTTGAAAACGAAAGTAGTAGATTTTCTAAATCCGAAAAAACTTTAATAATTGTCGCTTTTGGTATGGGTGTGTGGATTGGGGGATTAATTACCTACAAAGCTTTTGAAATTGCTAGTCATAGATGTGATTATCCGGTTTCTATTTTAACGCCGGGAATAAATAAATCAGAAATTTTTAAAGCTCTTCAGAATCTTGCTCCATATTTCAATCAGGTGATTCTTGCTGGTTATCCGCCCTTTATTAAAGATGTTATTGATGAAGCACCAAGTTTTGGAATTAATGTTAAAAAACTTAATCTTAAAATTCTTACTGCCGCCGAATCTTTTACCGAGAAATTTAGAGATCATATTCTAAATAAGATTGGATCAAGAAATCCAGAACTAGATACTATGAATATCTATGGAACTGCCGATCTCGGGGCAATGGCTTGTGAAACTCCCATTTCTATACTTTCGAGAAGAATTATTACCGGCAAAAAAAGTTTCTTTGAGAACTTCTTTAATAACATCGTAAAAACTCCGACCCTCGCTCAATACAATCCATCGTTTATATCTTTTGAAGCTCAAAATGGAGATCTTTTAATTACCGGAGATAATACTTTGCCTTTAATTCGTTATGATATTGGCGATCATGGAGGAGTAATGAGTTTTACCGAACTAGAAAAAAAATTCAAAGAACTAGGTGTTGATATAAAAAGAGAAGGCGCTAAAGCTGGAATTTTAAATAAAACTTACGAGCTACCCTTTGTTTATGTTTATGAAAGGAAAGACCTCTCCACCACTTTGTATGGTTTGCAAATCTATCCAGAAATAATTCGCGAAGCATTGCTTGATGATCCACACAGCAAATTCCTAACTGGCAAGTTTAGTATGCTTACTAAATTTGATAAAAAACATAATCAATATTTAGAAATTAATATAGAGCTTAAAAAAGATCATAAACACTCCAAAAAACTAAGAGAGCAAGTCATTAAACACACTATTTTAAATTTAAGATCTAAAATTTCAGAGTTTAGAGAATTACACGACTATTTAAAAAATCGGGCTCTGCCTAAAATTGTTTTTTGGCCACACGAACATCCAACTCACTTTAAGCCCGGTGTGAAACAAAAATGGGTTAAAAAATAAAATGATCCAGAGCAAAAATCCAAGAGATATTAATCCTAATGATTTCTTTAATTTAGAAAAAAATGAAGATAGGATTAAATTTTTACTTCAATATGGAGTTTTAGCTCCGTCTACTCATAATAGCCAGCCGTGGCTGTTAAAAGTTGGAACAGATTCTTGTCGGATTTATTACGACAAAACCAAAGAAGTTAAAGAGGCCGATCCATTGGGTCGCGATCTTTTTATTAGTTTTGGATGCTTCATTGAAAACGTTTGTCTAGCTGCGGAATGCCTTGGAGTTGCTACGAGCGTGGAATATTTAGATAGGAATGAGGCGGACTATATAGCTGATATAAAATTTAGTAATTTAACAGGAGATCGCACAAAAATAAAAGAAACAGATTTACTAGATATTATTGTTACTAGAGTTAACGCTCGCGGTATTTTTGAGAACAAAAATATTCCGTCAGAAGTTTTGGAAAACTTAATGCAATTGAGTATTGATGACGATATAAAGATTTTTATTATTACTGATAAAGAAAAAATAAAAACAATTGCTGATCTAACCGCGCGAGGATTGAAAGCGGCGTACAGTAGTTCAAAATTTAGAAAAGAAATGTCTGGGTGGATGAACTCCAATTTTTCCCAAAAGAAAGAGGGGATCCCTGGTTATTCTTTGCGTATGTCAGGATTTTTCTCTCTCTTCTTTCCTAAGTTAGTTAGATTCTTAAATATTGGGAAGATGGTTGGGGTTTTAAATTACAAAAGTGTTTCATCCGCCCCAGGGGTGGTAATTATTTGTTCAAAAGATAATCAAAAAACCACATGGCTCCGAATTGGTAGGTTGGCTGAAAAATTAATGCTTTATTCTAAAAAGTTGGGACTTAAAACTTCTGTCTTTGTAGCCTCTATCGAAATGATGGATTTTCATAAAGAGCTTCAGAAAATTATAGGAAGCGATCTACTGCCCCAGTTTTTATTCTGCGTTGGATATCTTAATTATAATCAAAAACCAAACTCTCGTTTTTCTGTCGAGGAAAAACTAATTCAATAAAAACTATGAATTTAAAACTAAGAAAAAATCTTCAAAATCTAACCGAGAATCGAGATCTGTTAGATTATAAGCCAGAAATTTTTAATTTAAACATAGAATCAAATCAAGATCGAGTCGCTAGTTTAATTGAAAATAAAGAAATAATTGAAGTTGTTGACGACTATCCAAACCAGTATGAGGAAATGGTTTTAGTTAAAAAACCAAACTTGTTGGGCAATATGATAGCTATAAAGAAGCTACAAAAAAGCAGAGAAGAGGTTATCAGTGATGGTCTATGGGTTTTTTATCCTTGGCGAAAAACTCTAGTGCATGTTTTGGATAAAAATAATTTTCATAAAACTAGGACTTCTAGAAACCTTAATTTAATCTTGCCAGCCGAGCAGAAAAAATTTGAAAAAGTAAAAATAGGTATCGCTGGTTTAAATGTGGGAAATCCTGCTGCCATTTGTCTAGCCCTCGAAGGCGTAGGCACTATGAAGCTGGCGGATATTGATCCGCTGTCCCTAACTAATCTTAATCGTTTTCGAGCTGGGCTCTGTGAGTTGGGGCTTAATAAGGTTGTTCTCTCCGCCCGCCAGATCACAGAGATCAATCCTTTTGCTAATTTAACTGTTTTTGAAAAAGGAATTGTTCCGGGTCAAACCGAAAAATTTTTATTGAATCCCAAAATTGATATTTTGGTTGAAGAAATGGATAACTTGAAATTAAAAATTGAGATCCGAGAAGTAGCAAAAAAACACCGAATTCCAGTGGTTATGGTTACTGGTAATGGAGAGAATGTAATTATAGATGTAGAAAGATTTGATCAGGACAAAAATCTTCCTCTAATGTCCGGTTACTTAAAAAAGAATTATTTAGAAAAAATAAAAAACGGAGATTTTTCTAAAATGAAGGTAGGGGATCGAGTAATTCTAGCTAGAGATTTTATGGGTTCCGAGCATCTCACTAAACGTCTTCAAGATTCTTTTAAGCTCGTTGGTAAAAAACTTGCTAGCATCCCTCAATTAGCTGAATCTAGTTTTTTGCGTGGTGCGGCGGTCACCTTCTTCGTAAGGGAAATTATTCTTGGTAGAAAAGTTAAATCTGGGCGCTATAATTTAAGGATGGATAATATTTTATAAATAATTTTCTATTTAATGCTCGTTGATAATTTAAATTTATTTTTCACTATTTTAGCCTCCTCTGTGACCGCTTTCTTGGGATTCGTTGTTTTTATGCACAACAGAAAAAGTGCAACCAACCAAATTTTCATCCTAGATTCTTTTATTGGAGTTGTGTGGGCAGTTGTTAATTATCTATCTATTGATGCAGCAGTTAATGGAAACATATTTATTGTTAGGTTAGTTATTTTTCTGGCTGTTCCGCACGTTTTTTCTTTTTTGTTTTTCGTTATTAACTTCCCTAATGAAAAATTTTCTATAAAAAAGGAAATTTTCATTCCAATTTTTATTTTAATGATTGGAATGATGTGCTTAACAGTTTCGCCGTTTGTTTTTGAAAGATTAACTAGTGGGGCTGGATCTGCAGTTGCTCCAGTTCCAGGTAAATTGATGTCTGTCTTTGCTCCGATCTTGGTCATTTTCTTTTTGTTAAGTTTCTTCTTAGTTATCCGAAAATATTTTAAAGCCGAAGGGATTATAAAAAGACAGTGGTTAGTCATTGGTTCTGGCTTAGCTATTGCGTACACCCTCTTAATTTTCTTTGTTTTCGTGCGAGTAGCTGTTTATCAAGACACCACTTTTGTTATTTATTCCCCTTTATTTATTCTCCCTATTTTTATTGGTGCGGCGTACGCGATTCTTAAACACCAACTCTTCAGAGTCAAAGTCATAGCAACAGAGTTGCTTACCTTTGGGCTGTTAGTCGCAAGTTTTATTCAATTAGTTCTTTCCGAGTCTACTACCTCGCTAATTATTAATGGCTGGGTTTTCGCATTGTTGCTATTTATAGGAATTCTTTTAATCCGAAGCGTTATTAAAGAAGTAGAACAGCGCGAAGAGTTGCAGAAATTAACCGAACAACTTAAAAAAGCTAACACTGAATTAGAAAGTCTCAGTAAATTCAAAAGCCAGATGCTTCGGTTGGCTTCACATCAAATCAAAGCTCCACTTGCGACCATCAAGGGTTTCGCCTCAATTATTATTGATGGACTCTATGGTCCAGTGGAAACAAAAGTTAAGGAGGCAGTCGTTAAGATGAAGGATTCATCCGATGAATTAATCACTCTGATCAACGATTTGCTTGATCTTGGGAAGATTGAACAAGGAAAGATGGATTATAAATTTGAAACCATAAAGATTAAGGATCTTATCCAGAAGGTAATGGATGGATTAAAAGTTCAAGCCGATACTAAAAAATTAGAATTTACTTTTGTTTCAAGTTCTGAAGCCAACATTAGCGCTGACTCTCAAAAACTTAAACAAGTTTTACAGAATTTAGTTGAGAATGGAGTTAAATACACAATGCAAGGCTTTGTAAAAGTTGAGCTGAAAGAGGATAGTGACTCTGTGATTTTTTCTGTCACTGATTCTGGTCCTGGTATCGTTCAGTCAAGATTAGCTAATCTATTTGATCAAGAATTAGTTCGAGACGAACGACCAGAATATAAAAAACAAAGCACCGGTACCGGTCTTTTTATCGCTAAGCAAATTGTTGTTGCACATAGCGGCCAGATCTGGGCAGAGAGCGAAGGAGAGGGGAAGGGCTCACGCTTCTTCGTTAAGCTACGAAAAGTTTAATTTTTCAATTGACATTTTTTGGTTATTCCGCATAATGTCGGTAGTTAATTTTATGTCTATAACCGATTAGAAGAAGGAGTTATGAGTGAAGCAGTTGATAGTCATTAAGGTTTGGTGCTTGCCAGAGCAAACCGAAAAAGAGTTGAGAAGTGTTCACCGAGCCATCGTGAAGGCGGTGGAGGATGTTGAGGAGTTCGGACTTAAAGGGGAGGAGTCTATGATCGTTCTCTTCCCAACCGATATGATGAAATATGGTTTGGGCTCTCATATCCTAGTTGAGACGGAAACCTTTTTCCGTCCACCATCGTGGAGCGGTGGAAATCCGTGGAGAAAATTAAGAGACAGCCTTTATAATGCTTTGTCGGAGATTTTTCCCAAAGCAGAGATTACTTCGACGGCCACCTATATCCAAAATAGGACAGAGTAGTAATTTTCTTCCAACCTCCCCAAAACTAAAAATCCCCATCGAGCCTAAGCTCGATGGGGATTTTATTATTTAACTTTTTTCGCTCTAGCTTTTTTTCACCTTGGGCGCGGCTACCGCCTTGGCGGTTCTAGTTCTGAATTTCTCTACTCTTCCGGCGGTGTCGATGAGCTTCTCATCACCCGTATAAAAGGGGTGGCATTTACTGCAAATTTCCACGTCCACCGCTTCTTGGGTGGCGCCAGTAGTAAAAGTCTCGCCACAAGCGCAGCGGATTTTCGCTTCTTTATAGTAGGTTGGATGGGTCTCTTTCTTCATGTTCTAATAGGCCATATTATACATGGTAGAGAATTCTTGACAAGTAGGGGTGGTTGAATATAATAACCCTACACTGTTTGAGGGCTAGTTGTTTTACAATTTCATAACTATAACCATAGTAATAAAGAGAGTTTTTTAGTTGTCCCAACTATTTATTTGATCGACCAATTTTTGGTCGAGTTTTTTCAGAGGATTTGATCCTGGTCCAGGATGAACGCTGGCGGTGTGGATAAGGCATGCAAGTCGAACGGATTAAGTTTTGAACTTGTTGTGAAGTTAGATTGTAGCAATACAATTTGTCCGATCAATTTGGAAGATTCTTAATTAGTGGCGAACGAGTTAGTAACACCTTGGTTACGTACCCCAAAGTCGGGAATAGTCCATCGAAAGGTGGAGTAATACCCGATGGTCTCGCAAGAGTAAAGTCGCAAGACGCTTTGGGATCGGCCTAGGTCCGATCAGCTAGTTGGTAAGGTAACGGCTTACCAAGGCTATGACCGGTAGGGGAGGTGAGAGCCTGACCCCCAACGACGAGACTGAGACACGGCTCGTACTCCTACGGGAGGCAGCAGTCGAGAATATTCGACAATGGGCGAAAGCCTGATCGAGCGACACCGCGTGCAGGACGAAGGCCTTCGGGTCGTAAACTGCGGTAGCAGGGGAGAAACGCAAGTGATTGTACCCTGCGGAAAGAGGTGGGTAACTACGTGCCAGCACCAGCGGTAATACGTAGACCTCAAGCGTTATCCGGATTTATTGGGCGTAAAGAGTGTGTAGGGGGTTTTGTGCGTCTTCGGTTAAAGACCACCGCCTAACGGTGGAAGTGCCGAAGATACGACAAGACTAGAGGAGGTCAGAGGCAAATAGAACGCACGGTGTAGGGGTGACATCCGTTGATATCGTGCGGAATACCAAAGGCGAAGGCAGTTTGCTGGGACCTTCCTGACCCTGAGACACGAAAGCGTGGGGAGCAAAAAGGATTAGATACCCTTGTAGTCCACGCCGTAAACGATGCAGACTAGCTGTTTCGAGTATCGACCCTCGGAGTGGCGTAGCTAACGCGTTAAGTCTGCCGCCTGGGAAGTACGGTCGCAAGGCTAAAACTCAAAGGAATAGACGGGGACTCGCACAAGCGGTGGAACATGAGGTTTAATTCGACGATAAACGAGGAACCTTACCAGGGCTTGAAATGTTTATGGAAAGCTGGTTGAAAGATCGGCCCTCTCACAAGGACCATAAGCACAGGTGCTGCATGGTTGTCGTCAGCTCGTGCCTTGAGGTGTTCCCTTAAGTGGGGTAACGAGCGCAACCCCTATCTGGTGTTACAAGTGTCACCGGAAACTGCCCCCCCACCACTTTTGGAGAGTGATTATGTAAATCGCTTTCCCCAAAAGTGTTGGGTAAGATTTTTTGGGTGTTAACTCGAAAAGTGATGGGGGGGAGGAAGGAGGGGATGACGTCAAATCAGCATGGCCCTTTGACGCCCTGGGCTACACTCATGTTACAATGGCCGATACAATGGGTTGCCAAGCCGTAAGGCGGAGCCAATCCCACAAAGTCGGCCTCAGTTCGGATTGAGGGCTGCAACTCGCCCTCATGAAGCCGGAATCGCTAGTAATCGCGCATCAGCCACGGCGCGGTGAATACGTTCTCGAGTCCTGTACTCACTGCCCGTCAAGCCAAGGGAGCCGGTAGTGGATGAAGCCTCTCTCTTTGCACGAGAAAAGTGCAAGTTCTAATTGTTTTAATGTTGTAAATGTTCTAGTTGTTCAATTTCAATTCAAACATCTACAACAAGGTCGCGGATGCGATCGATCAAACAATTTTAACTTGTTCGCTTCGCGAACAAAGAGAGGGGTTAGTTCAAGATCGGTGACATGGGCTAAGTCGTAACAAGGCACGCGTAGCGGAAGCTGTGCGTGGATTAATTAAACTAACTTCTAAAAATTTCGGCCGAATGGCCGGTAAAAGTTTTTATGAAGATAAGGCCGATCTTGTCTCGCTAACGTTCATCACTCGTAAAAAGGTGGTTGACGGTAGCGAGACATGACCTAAGTTGGGACAACTAAAAAGCTCTTATTATCGTTCTTCTATCTAGTTATAGAAGTAGTCAGTCGAGCTTACGCAGAAGCCCGTTCTTTAAGTTCTTTCCATTTTTTGGTGGTAAAAACCATTAAAATTAGTTGAATTTTTGCATTTTTTTAGTTAGAATCACACCAAATGGAGAAAAAAGTATTGATAATCGAAGACGACCGTTTTTTGTCGTCGCTTATGAAAGCTCGTCTTGAAAAAGAAGGGTTTAAGGTAGCGCAGGCTTTTGACGGCGAAGAAGCTTCTAATCTTTTACACCAAGGCAGACCAGACCTCATTGTGATGGATCTGATTATGCCTAAGGTTTCTGGTTTTGAACTTTTAGAGAATCTTTCGGTGGATCCGCAGATGACGCAGATCCCCATTATGATCTTAAGCAATCTGGGTCAAGAAAGTGATATCGAAAAAGTAAAAAGATTAGGTGCGGCTAAATATTTTGTTAAAGTAAAAACCTCGATTGACGAACTAGTAGGTCACGTCAAAGAGATGATTGGAGAAAAAACACAACCATGATCGACACAACCATTTTAGAAAAAATTAGACCCGGTGCTAAGGTAAAGATCTTTTCTGTTATCGCACCATCGGTCGCTCCTGCAGGGAAAGGCAAGGGCAAAAAAGAAGCTGCCTCAAAAGGAGATGCTTCCACCTCGATGTTCGAGGGCGTGGTTATCTCAAGAAAGCACGGCAAAGAAGCTGGTGGTACTTTTACGGTGCGCCGAATTTTGGCCGGAGTGGGAGTCGAAAAGATTTTCCCAATTAACACTCCCACAATCACCAAGGTAGAAATTATCAGCTCGCCTAAGAAAGTGCACCGCTCCAAACTGTATTTTGTGCGCGATGTATCTAGTAAAAAGATTCGCCAAAAACTCGGCGTCTCGCTCTAATAAAAATAAAAAAGACCTTCAAGGTCTTTTTTAGTTCTATCGTAGATTATCGGTTTATATTCTTCTTTCTATTATTCATTTCCTTAATACTTGTTTGGTATACGCTACTAGCTTGAGGTATAATATAAATATGTTAGTTGGGGGGAGCGGGTAGTGTGATCTGATTCAATTTAAGTTGTTAAATAATTTTAAATATTAAAATTATGAAGCCTCAAAACAAGGTAAAGATTAAATGGTCAGCTAATTTTGCTTATGCAATCGGATTGATTACTACCGATGGTAGCTTATCAATCGACGGAAGACACATCTCTTTTACATCTAAAGACAAAGAATTAATTGATAAATTCCAAAAATGTTTAGATACCAATTTGCATATTGGAATGAAAAGTAGTGGTTCAAACAATATAAAAAAATACTACGTTGTTCAAATCGGAGATGTTATTTTCTATAAGTTTTTAATGAAGATTGGTTTAACTCCAAATAAGACCATGACAATCGGAGAAATTAAAATTCCACAAAAGTATTTTTTTGATTTTCTACGGGGCCATTTGGATGGGGATGGTAGTTTTCATTCTTATTTTGATCCCCGGTGGAGATCGAGTTATATGTTCTATTCAATTTTCATGTCTGCTAGTAAAAAACATATTGATTGGGTTAGAGAAGAAATTTACAAGAAGATTAATATCAAGGGACATATTTCAAAGAGCAATACTGATTCAACCTATAAGCTTAAATATGCCAAAACCGAATCATTGAAATTATTGCCTAAAGTGTATTATCATACGGGAGTTGTTTGTTTATCTAGGAAGCGCAAGAAGATAGAAAAAGCGTTAGCTGTGATAAATATAACTCTATAAAAACGCGCGGGTGTCGTAATGGTAGCCGAGCACGCTTGAGGTGCGTGTGCCGCAAGGCGTGGAGGTTCGAATCCTCTCCCGCGCACATTAGGTTTTGTTAGCGACGTTAGGAGTTTTACAAAACCTT